>JAADFI010000023.1 GCA_013152905.1 Microcaldota archaeon | reverse complement strand
CATGAAATTTCAATAACTCACTAATAGCTTTTTTTATAAAAGGATAATTTATTAATATTAGTCCCGATGTGTATATGTAGCCCAATTATGTCGATATTTTTAAGTTGTTTCCCAACAATCTCTACTACTTGTTCAGCTTCACCACTCTCAATATTAAATCCAAACTTACTCCAAGGATAATTACCAATATTGGAGTTTAATCTTACTCCTATTTTTATTTTTCTTGAGTAAGATTTATTTATCTTAGAGATTAAAAGAAGCTCATCGAAATTATCTACATTTATTCTTACCCCATATTTTATCATATTCAATAATTCTTTATAAGGTTTATAAGGACCATTAACAATTATTTTGTCTCCTGGTACGCCCAATCTTTTCGCTAATAAAAATTCAAAACCAGATATTACCTCAGCCCATGCACCATGCTTAAACAACAGATTAACAGATATATGGTAAATAATTTGTCTTATAAGAATAAGCTATAACAGTTGGATAATATCTATTAAATGCTTCGTACATGGTGTAAAAATTATTTATTAATTTTTTTCTTTCCAATACAAAAACAGGTGTCCCGAATTTTTTGACTATATATTCTTCAATCTTCATAATTATAAAAAAATAAAAAATTTAAAAATTTCTTAGCTTTTCTAATTGATAATACTTCGGCTTTCGACTCTGCTATACTTATCGAAAGTTTTAAATACGATTCGAGGAAAATAAATAAAGATGGACTACAGGAAGAAGGTTGAAAGAGTTATGGAAGAATTCAGATTTCTCATAGGTTCGGTTGCGGACACCGTTCTGGCGAAGGTCTGTCTCAAAACAGAGATGTTCCCGAAGGACATAAAAACCGAAGAGGATTACAGAAAGTTTATTACCGAACTCGAAAAGTCATTCGGAGAGCTCGTCGGATTTCCGGTGGCAAGAAGAATAATAAGAGAAAAGGGATGAAAAATGAAAGGTTTGTTTTTCGATGATGAGCCAAGGTTCAGAACGGATGAAATAATAACGATGATCAAAAACCGTAGAGCCGTTCCAGGAATAGTTCTTTCCCTCATCCTTGGTTTACTGGCTTTCTTCACGGGACTGGACCCGCTTGTGGTTGCGCTCATCCTCGGAATTATTGCGAGACAGCTGATAAGGTCTGAAAAGACGATGAAAACATTTATGCCCGGGATACTCCTTTCTCCTGTACTCTTCATACCGGCAGGAATAATTCTTTACAGCACCAAGCTGAATATTTCACAGATAACCGGGCTAGGTCCCGGGCTTGTGATACTCGTAGCGGCATTCGTAATTCTGACCTTTATCATCGTGTGGTATCTCGGAAGATCCCTGGGATTCACAAGGAATCTGAGATTGCTCACCGCCACGGGTTCGGCTGTCTGCGGGGCATCCGCAATAGCCATAGTCTATCCTGTTCTGAGAGCGACGCCAGACGATATGTCGAAGTCTCTGGTTTCAAACATACTTCTCGGCTTTTTCGGTCTTTCGCTTTTCGTTCTTGCCCTCAACCAGCTTCCAGAAGTTCATTACTCCGTGCTCGCTGGCCTGCTTCTTCCTCAAACCGGTTTCGTCGAATGGGCAACCGGCCTTTTTGGAAACACCGATCTTGCCCTCTCGGTCAAAGCGCTCAGGGTCGCATCGCTTATCGTGATACTTCTCGGAATCTCGTACCTCTCCAGAAGAAAGGTTTTCGTGCCCTGGTACGTCGTGGTGTTCATACTCCTTTCCGCGATCTTTTCATTCGTTTTACAGCCGCCTGCCTTCCTCAGAGATCTCAGTTCGTTTCTCCTCGCTTCCGCCCTTGCGGCAATAGGGTTAAATACCTCACTGTTTCCAAAGGATTCGCTAAAACTCTTCGTGGTTTCACTCGTCCCACTGGTTTTCATGCTCGGTATGATGCTCGTGTTCTGGGCGTGAAGATTTAAGTAATACGTGAAAACATAAAATTATGAAGAAACTCATCCCAATATGGGTACTCCTTCTCATACTTCCGGGAGCTGCATGGTGGAATGAGTCATGGAACCTGAGAATACCTGTAACCGTGACCGAAAACTCGAATACCGATTTATTCGAATACATCGTTGCACTGAATATCACGTACCATCCATCGATGAAGCTGGATTTCTCGGATATAATCGTGACGTACCTGAACAATTCCGTGGAAGAGCCCGTACCATACTGGATAGCGCACGTCTCGGATTCCGCGTGGGCTTACGTATGGGTGAAGGTTCCGTTCATCCCGGCACGAGGAACAGCGAAGCTTTACGTTTACTTCGATAACCCGTCACACTCTTCGTTCGGCTCACCCGAAAGTGTTTTCACGTATTCAGAACCGAGAACAGTCGGATATATCGTCAGCGACAGGCTTGCGGCCGCAGGTCTTAAAGTCATGAGTCTCACGGACGGAAACACGATATGCGTCGATGCGAAATGTGTGAACCTGAACTCGATGGAAACTTATGTTTTCACCGGCCTTTCCCAAGGAAGCGTTATAAGGGCTAAGTCCCTTTTCCAGGCGGATGGGTTCAACTCGAGTGCCGTGGATATGATAAATCCTGTTTCATGGGCTTCCACCGAATTCAGCTACAGGTCTAACAGAGGAACGAACAGATGGAGTATATGCTCGCCGTTTGGCACGGCCAACGTGAGAATTCTTGATTCAGGAAGGGAGGTTTACTCCTCGAGAATCAACGGCTGTACAGCGGTAACGGTTGATATAATAAACGGAGATACGGCCACCATCGTTTCGGATATTCCTGTACTCGTTCAGCATTACACGACCGAGCTCTGGGACTCCAGGGTTCTCGCACCACCCGCAACAGAGCTTCTCGGAATAGGAAGCAACCTTTTCGAGATCGGAACCGGTTCATCGCAGGCATACGTTTCGTGGATAAGAAGCGACGGTCTTTCCGGCTCGGTTCTTCTTCCAGCATATTCGAATTACTACCTTTCCGGTCTCGGCTCATACGGTAACGCACCTGCATTTAGGGTGAGCTCAGACTCTCCTATCGGTGCAAACCAGCTTGCGGACAGCGACGGTGGTGAAACAACAACGTTTCTTTCTCTGACCGAGACAGGTACGGTTTTCGGTTCCGGAAACAGAGCAGGTTACATAGCCGTGGCTGCACCGTATCCATCGACTACCTGCAGGGTTTACAATTCAGCCGGAACAGAAGTTGCATATCAGACAGGCGGAACCGGTAAGATAAATAAACTATGTTTCGGCTGTGGTTCTACAGCAACCTGGATAAACGGTCCTTGGAAAATGGTGTGCGACAAACCTGTTTACGCGTATTACGAGAATGACGCGTTCGAAAGTGACGAAACCAACCTTCTGTCGTATCCGCAGATGAGACAGTTCGTGTATCCGGAACCCACAGTTTCCCTGGGAATTCCAGAGGCGAAATTTCCAGCAAGAATTGTAAGAGAACACCCTGACCGTGCCTCGCCGGGAAGTACGTTTACCATAAGGCTGATAGCGATAAACTACGGCTCGGAGCCGATAGGAGGGGTTTCTATAATCGAGGACTACTCCGCTTTCAAACCCACCTCGATATGCTGCGGAGGAATCGATAACGGAACACATATCACATGGAACGTCGGTCTCATCGGGCCAGGTGAGTTCTATATGGTGGATTACAACGTGACCGCACCCGGAGCGGGAAACTATACGCTTATCTCGACACTGAACGGCACAGCCTCCGGAAGAACGGATTCCGTGAGCTCGCCCGGAAAAATATCGGTTTCAAGCGGGGCGTTCTTCGACGTTGAACTTGATGCCGATGCAAGCACACCGGAAATAGAAAGAGAGGTTCCCCTAGGCTCATCGAGAATAGCGAAATTAACGATAAAAAACATAGGCGATTCGGAGGTTAACCAAACATTCCCGCTCGTGTATCAGTGGTTCTTCCCGAGGGATGTATGGAAAGTTTATCCGGCTGAAGGCTCCGGATGTATAGTAAAAACCCTGAACACAACCCATGGTGCACTCGAGTGTAAAGTAAATTACCTTCCACCGGGAGCCTCAACATCATTTCTTTTCTCGCTCGAAGCGATAGGAAAAAACTGGACAGGGACCACGGCCTCACTTTCTTCGTGGGATCCTCTGGAAAGTGTTGTGAACTTTCTGAACGACCTGGTTAAAAATCTGTTCGGAGGATTGCTGTGAGATGGGTTATCCTTATACTGCTGCTGGTTCAACCGGCTTTGGGTGCAAAGATTTACGTTAATACCTCGGAGAATTTTTTTCTGAAAACGACCGTTAAACAGATAATCCACACGTCGGAAAGCCTTTTCCTCCGCGTCTCAGAGCCGAAACACGTTTTACTCGTTAGAGAAGAACTTTTCCTTTCGACCAAAAGTTTTTGCATCGACAACGAACCACCAAACATCAGCGCGGTGCTCGGATCCCCCACCATCGTTACAGGGGATCCGGCGAGCGTTTTTGCAAACATAACGGATGCGTGCGGTGTATCAAATGCTTTTGCGATCCTGAGCGGGCCGAAAAAATACAACGTTTCCATGTCTCCGACCGCTACCGGTTTCGAGGCAACGGTTATTCCTTCCTTACCGGGTAACTACACCATCTTCGTGGAGGCAGTCGACAAACCGGGTAACAGAATCGTTTACCGCGTGGGAGTACTTGAAGTGAGAAAGGGTTGTCCTAATGTGTGGAAAAACATCACGAGACTTTCCCTGATCTCGAAAGGCAGATTGTCCGAATCTTCTCTTCTCTTTTTCCTGAACACCACAACCGATCCAGAATGTATGTGCTCGAAGAGGATGCTCGGTCTCTCGGGATATTCGTACGCTTTCTGGATTCTTGAGAAAAATGGTAGCGTTGCGGTTATAAACGGAGTGAAAGCCGAAAAACTCTGCCCGTCGCAACCGCCTTTGACAGATGTCTCTGTTCAGACCAGGGCAGCCGTTTACAAAAACAGACTCGTGTACATCAAACTGGCCGTATGGAAATCATGAAACCAGCGTATCTATAGCTCTTACGGACCTTTCAACGAGGTCTCCCGAAGGATGCTGAACGAGTACGGAAGCTACAAGGAAAACGATTAAAACGAGAATCCCTGCTGCAACTAGAAGGTCGATGAGGTGATACTGACCTTTCATCTTACCACCACGATCCTTTCCGCCTGAGAGCCTGTAAGATTATCAAAGGCTTTTAATATATAAGTCCCTTCGCTCTGCGGTATCCACAGATGGGTGAAATAGTTCTCTGCGGAAAACACGCTCAGTACGCTGCTTCCGTTACTGAAATTAACCATCAGAAAACCGCCGGAAACGAATTCACCGACCGAAATATTAACGGTTTCACCGGGCCTGAAATTATCTTTCTCGGTCGAAACCGCAAGCACGTAAACCTTTCCGTTAAGATTGTACGCTGCGACCTTGCCTCCGAAAAATGTCAGACGGCTCACGTTTCTCACAGTAAGCGGACAGAAAACCGGTCCGTTTCCTGAATCGGTAAACACCTCGCCCGGGTACACACCGACAAGTATACCCTGTGGGACCGAAAAAATTACACGAGTTGAATTCGCGTATGCGGAGTCTATGGAAAGGGAAATTAAAGAGCAATCATCGTACCCCAAGCTTCTAGGCACGAACGATACAATAATTGCCGAAAAAACAAAAAGAATCGAGATCACGACAAGGAATTCCACACCAGACTGTCCGCGCATAATTTTATAATAAAATCGGAATGTATATTATTATGCTTGTATCGGACGCCATGAACAAAAAAGTTGTAAAACTCGGTTCAGACGAAACGCTTCTGTCGGCGCTCAAAAAACTCGCCAAAAACAAAATTTCCGGTGCCCCTGTCGTGGATGGTGAAAAAGTTATTGGCGTGCTTTCACAAAGGGACATCCTTAAATTTCTTGGCAGAAATCATATTTTCGAACTGAAGGAAGGTGATGTAAAAAAACTCTCTTCGAAAACCGTTTCATCCATCTGCACGAAAAACCCTGTAACGGTAAATCCGGAAACGAAATTGACAGAAGCAGTGAAATTAATGAACACACATAACATAAACAGGCTTCCTGTAATAAAAAACGGTAAACTCGTCGGGATTCTTACAAGGGCAGATATAATAAAACTCATCGCATCCCAAAGCAACCGGTTTATTTCCGATAAAATAACCACCGGTCCTGACAAACTCCTCCAAATTCTCGAAAAAAAGGAAAAGATTTCACTCAAAGAAGCCTCGGAGCTCCTTAACATAGACGAAGAAACCATAGAATCATGGGCAAAAATACTGTCGGAAAGAGGGCTGATCGAATTCAAGAACCCGGCACTCGGCAAAAGTGTTATAAAAAAGGTGGACTGAATGAAAGTTATTGAAAAATATACACTTCGTCCGTTCGGGGTTCCCGTAAAAATAAAAATAATTTCCAGAGGACTGGTGCCTGAGTATATCGCGGAGCTCCCGGAAATTTCCGAGGCAACCAAAGCAATCCTGGAAAGCATCAAAGACGAGCTTATTACAGAAGTTCATGTTGAGGCCGAAGAGATTCTGGATCCTAAGTCCGCGGAAGAAATAAGGAGAAAATTCGAAGAAAAGGCATACGAACTCGTTAAAAAGAAGTTACCCAAAACGTCTGAGAACGAAAGAGAAATACTCGTCGGCCTGTTGCTTCAGAATACGATAGGTCTCGGTATACTGGAAATACCTCTTAACGATGATTCTCTTGAGGAAATAGCCGTGAACTCATCATCCGAAAATGTTTACGTTTATCACAGAAAACTCGGATGGCTGAAAACGAATCTTTCTCTAAACAGCGAAACCGAGATTCAGAACCTTGCGGCAAGCATAGGGAGAAGGGTTGGAAGGAGGATAACCGTTCTCGATCCTCTCATGGATGCACAGCTCGTGACAGGTGACAGAGTAAACGCAACGCTCTTCCCGATCTCAACAAAGGGGAATACCATAACGATAAGAAAGTTCGCAAGGAAACCGTGGACCATAACTGAATTTATACAGAACCGTACCATGAACCTGGAATTGGCTGCCTTCCTGTGGCAGGCCATACACTATGAGATGAACATAATTTTCGCCGGCGGCACCGCAACCGGTAAAACATCGCTTCTTAACGTTGTCTCAACTTTCATACCCCCGAACCACAGAATCGTTTCGATAGAGGATACCAGAGAAATAAAGCTTCCGAAAACCCTTCACTGGGTGCCGTTAACCACAAGGGAGCCGAATCCTGAAGGAAAAGGCGGGGTGACGATGCTCGAGCTGATGATAAATTCTCTTCGCATGAGGCCCGACAGAATAATAGTCGGTGAGGTGAGAAGAGCCGAAGAGGCCGAGGTGCTTTTCGAAGCCATGCATACGGGACACAGCGTGTACTCCACGTTTCATGCCGAGACATCGTCACAAGTTATAAGAAGGCTCACGCACCCTCCCATGGAGATACCCGAAACCCTTCTGGAGTCGCTCCACCTTGTAGCGGTAATGTACAGGGATAGAAGAAAGAATATAAGAAGACTTTTCGAAGTTTCGGAAATCATGCCCGGGTCTGAAAAAACAGGGATCTCTGTAAACACCGTTTTCAGATGGAGCCCATCGAGGGATGAAATAGTATCCTATGGTTCGTCACGGGTGATCGATGAACTCTCTCTTCACACCGGTCTTAGCGAGAAAGAACTTAAGGATGATCTCGAGACCAAGAAAAAGGTGCTTGAAAAAATCGTGAAAGCCAAGGTGGACAGCGTGGACGGTATCGGAAAGATTATAGGTTCGTACTACTCGGATCCGGATTCCGTCATCAAAAAGAGTATTAAAAAAATAATGGAGGAAGGCTCATGAAGATCGGCAGGTTCCTGTTGCACCTTTTCCCTGGTCTTCCGCTTGATCTTAAAAACGCGGATATCGATGAAGACCCTGAAAAATACCTTTCAAAAGCTTTTTACCACTCGCTCATGATCTTCCTGTTATTCGGGTTTCTGCTTTATCCGGTATTCGGTCTGGCATCGCTTCCTGTATCAGGGTTTCTTGCCGCCTTCAGATTCGCCTCGATACTTTCCAAGCCAAGAACCATAATACTGCGTAAAACAAGAGAAATAGAAAAGTTTCTTCCGTTCGCAATAAGACACATCCTCATCCAGCTGAGGTCCGGCGTCCCGCTTTTCAATTCACTGATTTCTGTTTCAAAAGGTCCTTACGGAAGCATATCTAAAGAATTTTCCAAAGTGGTCAAAGAAGTAAGCGGGGGTGTGCCTCTAACATCATCTCTTGAAAAGCTCGGAAGAAGAATACCGTCAAAACATTTCAGAAGGGTGGTGTGGCAGATCTCGAACTCCCTCAGATCAGGTACGGACGTGGCATCCGTCCTCTCAGAAACGCTTAAAATGATAACAGAGGATCAGAGACTCTCCGTAAGAAGATACGGTTCTCAAATGAATCCGTTTGCACTCGTATACATGATGTTTTCCATAATCCTTCCGTCGCTCTCCATCTCGTTTCTCATGGTTCTTTCAGCGTTTTCCAGGATACCTGTGTCACAAGAGATTTTTTACATGATAATTTCTTTCATGATAGTTTTCCAAATATCCTTTCTCGGGTTGATAAGAACGAAAAGACCGTCGGTGTGGTTTGAATGAAAATCGGAGCTAAAACAAAGAAGTACATTCTGGTTTACGAAGCCCTGATAGCGTTCCTGTGTCTGCTGTACCCTGTTCCTTCGCTGCTTGTTATCCTGGGTACACTGGCCGCGATTCCGTTTATATTACTTTTCACAGTCTCCGAAAGAAACAAAAGATTCATCGAATCCGTTCTTCCGGATGTTCTCGATCTCACAGCATCCAACATAAGAGCCGGTCTCACACCGGAAAGAGCACTAATGGTTTCGGCAAGACCCGAATTCGGTGAACTTTCGAAAGTGATAAAAAAAGCCGCAAAAAAAATGATGACCGGTACACCAGCCGAAAAAGCGCTTCAAGAGATAGGTGATGAGCTCGGTATACATTCGGTGAAAAGGGCATTCATGTTAATTTCAGAAGGAATGAGATACGGTGGGGACGTATCCTCGGTTTTAGAAGAAGTGGCTTCCGAAATGAGGGATGTGGAAATCACCCGAAAAGAATCGAGGTCAGTCATAATTATGTATACCACTTTCATTTTTATTGCAACCGTAATCGGCTCGCCGCTTCTCTTCGGTGTTTCAAGCTACATGGTCGAAATATTCACAAAACTTCCCGGAAACATCGTTTCCGTCTCGCCTGAATTCCTCTACCTATTCTCGCTTGCAGCCGTTGTTGTGAATTCCGTGTTCGGCTCACTAATGATAGGACTGATATACCACGGCAGGGAGAGTGCCGGACTCAGATTTCTTCCTATCCTGGTTATTCTTTCTGTTGCCGTCTTCGTTGGAGCCAGAACCCTGATATCCGGTGTTACTCTTGGTATTCTGCCTCCTTGAAACAAAAAACACACCAAGGCTGGAAAAAATTATGCTGAAAATGATAACAACGAAAACTATATCAGAAAAAACGGATGCTTCTTCAATACCGTAAAGAATTACCGGAAGCTGGGCGAGAACCGCTGCTGCAAGACCGCGAGGCATCATCACCTGGGTCATTCTTTTATCGAATTCTGAGATTCTCATTCTGAAGAACGATATTTTAACCGAGATGATTCTTGTTATCAGCAGGGCAACCGTTACAGCCAGTGAAAAAACTACATAGATCGGATTTTCAAGGCTGAACACGAGACCGAGATAAACGAAGAAGAACGTTTTTATGAAAAACGAAATTTCCTTGTGAAGCGTCCTTATTTTTCTGTTCGTCGACACATCCTCCTTCAGCATAAGAGTTTTCCAGAAGAACTTCGCATTACCGAGAACGAGACCGAACATGAGAACGGCTATGGCACCCGAGCCCTGGGTATTTTCAACGAAAACGTAGAGAAGGAAAAGTACACCGAGGGTCAGTATGTATTCGAAAGGATTGCCCCGGATCCTTTTGGACACCGAAAGCCAGGCCACACCGGAAACAAGGCCTATGACTATTCCTATGGAAAGCGTGCCGAGAAGGATGTTGCTTATCTCAGAAAAAGTCGTTGTTTTCTCAAGCGCGATCATCTGCATTAGTGTTATTGCAACGACTATACAGAGAACGTCCGACCATACGGACTCGAGATCCAGTATGGTTTTTACGTCTTCGCTTACACGAACTCCCTGAAGCATGGAAATCACTATCGGCGAACTTATACCCCCGATTATTGCGCCGAGGAGAAGGCCGAGGAGAAAATCCATGTTCAGCAGAAAAACCGAGAGTGCTGAAACTATCAGCATCGAGAAAATCAGATTTATGGTTGTGAGGAGAAAGCTCCGCGGGGAATCTTTTATAACCGCATAAATATTCATGTTGAGGCCGGCCTCGAAGAGTATTATTATCAGAGCTAAGGCCGAAAGAAGCGAAGAGGTTGCAATGAACATCTCAACGTTTATTAGTCCCAGATAATTTATCAGCAGACCTAAAAGAAGGAGGAGAAGGACATCGGGTATTTTGGTTTTTTTGAAAAGATACACCGCGAGAAAACCGATAATGATTATAAAACCGAAAAACGTGAGCACAGGGAGAGCTTCAATCATAATTATTTCTTGTCATCTCTGAATTTAAATCTTGACCCAGCCCGTTTCAGCGAATCTTCGATACCTGATTTTCCCATCGGAAATCTCGATGGTACCATCGGTTAGATGTTCGAGAGTCGAAACGACCGTTTGATCGTGCATCCCGGCTTCGAGAACGAATACGGCTGTTGTTCCCGATGCCTTCGCTCTGTTCGAAATCACCTGCAGAAATCTGAAAATGGTGTTAGGGTTGTTGTAAAGCAACAGGGTCGAAACCGAATCGAAAACCATTCTCATCGGTTTTCCGGGTTTGAATATCTCCTCCCTTGCCCGCTCTATTGCAACAGAAATCTCGTTCAGAGCCGCCGGTCCCGGGACATAGAAAAAGTCACCCTTCCTCTCCTTAAGCGACCATGACACACAATCCACGATCGCAAGCCGATCTCTTTCCAGTTTTATCGAATTCTTTTCAGCTATTTCGAAAATTTCATCCGGTCGCCTGTCCGTCGTCACCAGAATACAGCCTTCGTCCTGTACCGTCCCCAGAGAAAGAAATCTGAGATAGAAAATATTTTTCAAAGGTATCGGCGGTGATATCAAAAGGAGTGACGATCTTTCAGGTAGCTCCGACTTTTTATCCAATACATCGAAACCAACTTTCATAAATCTTAATTCCTGCGCCGGGTATTTAATAGTTTTTCAGGGAACCAGGAACGATATGTAAAAACTTAAATATCTTTTGGTTGAATTATTCATTATGCCGAGAAAGGGTTCTCTTATTCCGGCTGCACCGATGGCCGAGTTAATGAAGAGGGCCGGCGCGGAAAGAGTCTCCGAGTCGGCAGCAAAGGCACTTTCGAAGTTTTTGATAGAAATAGGCCTGGAAATATCCGAAGAAGCCGTTAGACTCGCGAAACACGCTGGAAGAAAAACCGTGAAAGCTGAAGATGTCGAACTCGCGAAGAGAAGGATATTCTAACCTATATATCTGGTCCCTTCCGGTGAAGAGGCCACATCCTTTTCCTTCTTTTTCTTCTTTGGCGTCTCTATCTTCCCGAATTTTTTCTCGTATTTTTTTATGTTTTCTTTTAGAATATTCAGAAAATTCTTTGCCACAACCGGGTCCATTATCACCACTCTGTGTTTTATCACGAAAACCTGCTGATGGGAGTCGCCGATGTAATCGAATCTCGGCGTGGTCTGTGAAAAATCGATCACGAATTTTGCCTGCGTATGCGAAACCGTGACGGTATCCGTGAAAAACGCCTCTTCGCCTGGGTCTACATGGATGTTTACCTTTTCCTTTTTGACCAACTTATCACCCTATGTATTTCGAGTCTTTTTCATCGATTTTAACTTTTCTCAGTTCCTCGGACAGTTTTTTGTACCTCTCTATCATGGATTTTGAGATCGATGGTCCGATCTTTTCAAGTGCTTTTTCAAAATCTTTCTGGGTAACCTCCTTCGCCTTCAAACTTCTCCTTAGCGCGTTCATCGCGGCTTCCCTGCAAACAGCCTCAAGATCGGCGCCGGAATATCCTTCGGTTTTCTCAGCTATCGTCTCGAGGTTAACATTCTTCAAAGGCATTTTTCTGGTATGCACCTTGAGTATTTCAAGTCTTGCCTCCCTGTCCGGCGGCGGAACGAAAATAAGCTGGTCGAATCTTCCGGGGCGGAGAAGTGCGGGATCCAGTATATCCGGTCTGTTGGTTGCGGCTATTACAACAACATCTCCCAGTTCCTCGAGACCTGACATCTCGGTGAGTATCTGGGAAACCACCTGCTCGGTAACCCTTGTTCCGACTTCAAGGCCCCTTCTCGGGGCGATCGCATCGATTTCGTCGAAGAATATTATCGAAGGTGAAACCTGCCTTGCTTTTCTGAAAACATCCCTTATATGCTTCTCGGATTCACCCACCCATTTTGAAAGCAGCTCCGGACCTTTTATGGAAATGAAGTTAACACCCGCTTCGTTTGCAAGAGCCTTTGCAAGGAACGTTTTTCCGCAGCCAGGCGGACCGTATAGGAGTATACCTCTCGGCGGCGTTATACCCATTCTTTTGAAACTTTCAGGATACTTCAGAGGCCACTCAACCGTCTCCTTCAGTACCTGCTTCACATCTTTTAACCCGCCCACGTCCTTCCATCTTACCTTCGGTATCTCAACGAGCACTTCCCTCATCGCCGAGGGCTGAACCATCTTCAGGGCATGGTGAAAATCGTTTTTCGTCACCTTTATTTCCTCAAGTATTTCCTTCGGTATGGGCTCACCTTCCTCGAGACCAGAGATTTTCGGCAGTATTCTTCTGAGCGAATGCATGGCAGCCTCCTTGCACAGAGCGGCTATATCCGCACCCACGAAACCGTGTGTGATTTCAGCTAATTCATCGAGATCAACATCCTTGTCCAAAGGCATGTAGCGTGTATGAATCTGAAGTATTTCCTTTCTCGCCTTTTTGTTCGGAATCCCGATTTCGATTTCTCTGTCGAACCTTCCGGGTCTTCTCAAAGCCGGGTCTATAGCGTTCGGCCTGTTGGTTGCGGCGATAACTATTACCTTTCCCCTCGACTTAAGACCATCCATGAGTGTGAGCAGCTGCGAAACCATTCTTCTTTCTACCTCTCCGGTAACCTCCTCCCTTCTCGGGGCGATCGCATCGATTTCGTCGAAGAATATTATCGAGGGTGCGTTCCTCTCGGCCTCTTCGAATATCTTCCTAAGATTTTCCTCGGATCCTCCGTACCATTTACTCACTATTTCCGGTCCAGCGACCGAGATAAAATGAGCCCCGGATTCGTTCGCCACGGCCTTTGCAAGTAGGGTTTTACCTGTTCCGGGAGGACCGTGTAAAAGGACACCTTTCGGCGGTTCTACGCCGAGCCTCTCAAAAATCTCCGGGTGCTTCAAGGGAAGCTCTATCATTTCCCTGACCTTCCTCACTTCCTCTTTCATGCCGCCTATGTCTTCGTACGTAACCGTGGGTATCTTAGTTTCCTCTATCTCAACCGCATGAGGAAGAAGCTCTATCTCGGTATTATCAGTTATCTGTACGTATCCGGACGGCTCGGTTTTGGTCACGATAAGCTTGGTCTCGACGCCGAAAGGAAATATTATTTCGTCGATACCTATGCCGAAAATTTCCTCGAAGAAATCGCCACGGCGCCTTCTCCTGAAAACCGGATTCGCGATTATTATATCTCCTTTGGTGACCGGTCTCATGAAAAGATTCTGTCTGAGAATGTTTGACGGTATGTGAATGCTTATTCCCTTCTCCACCGGGGCCAGAACAACTCTTTCAGCCCTTTTCACGTTTGCCTTTCTCACCGTCACAAACTCTCCTATGGAAGCTCCGCAGTTTTTCCTGACCAGGCCATCTATTCTAATTATATTCAGGCCAACATCTGCCGGATACGATCTCACGGCAATCGCAACCGTGCTTCTCTTACCGCTAATTTCGATCGGGTCACCTTCTTTAACGCCGATCTTTCTCATAACTTTTGTATCTATTCTCGCTATGCCTCTTCCAAAATCTTCCCTCCCGGTAAGCTCACCTACTTTGAGTTTAACTTCGTTCGTTTCACCCATGAGAATTAAATTATGAGTGTTTATTATATATAAATTTCCTTAAAAAATTATGAAACTTCCGATCGCACCCGTGCTGGACAGGTTGCTCGGCGGAGGACTCGAGCCTGGTTGTATAACGAACTTCTACGGCCCGCCGGCCTCCGGGAAAACACAGATATGCATGTGTGCATGTGTCTCGGCTTTGAAATCCGGAAGAACTGTAGTTTACATCGATACGGAGGGCGGGTTTTCATTCGAGCGTCTAAATCAAATCTATCCTAACCCGAATCTGAAAAAACTGATTCTCCTCGAACCCAAAGGCTGGGGCGAACAGATGAAAATAATAAGATCCGTACCTCTACCGAAAGATCTCGGTCTTGTGATAGTCGATTCAATGGTCGCATTGTGGAGAATAACGATAAACGAAAATAACGCGCAAAAGGTAAACCAGGAGCTTGCAACACAGCTTTCTATTCTTTCAAGGATAGCAAGGGAAAGAAACATTCCTGTTGTTATAACCACACAGGTATATGCGGATACGGTCACGGGAAAAATGGAGATCAGCAGCAGAAACATAGTTAAATGGTGGTCTAAAAATCTTATCGAGCTCACACACTCAGGCAGAACCGGTCAGAGAACGGCAAGAATAGTGCGTGCAAGATCGCTTCCGGAGGATACAAAAACCGAGTTTCAGATAACCGAGCACGGTCTAAAGGAACCACCGAAGCTTAGATTTTTCTGAGGACGACCCACATGAAAAATTTTATTCTTAAAACCAGAAAGGGAATGGAATACGTGGTGGCATCCAAGATAAAAAATTATTTTCCGGAAGCCAGCGTCACAGCGAGACCGGAAGGTTTTCTCGGACTTGTACTTGTCGAGAACTGTGAAAAAGAAGTTTTAGAGGAAATTCCCGAAATCGAAAGGGTTCTCCCGGTTTATTCGATCTGTCGGGCAGAGATAGACGAGATAACGCAGACCGTTAAGAAAGTTGCGTCGCATTTTAAATTCGGTACCTTCGCGGTAAGATGTACCAGGAGAGGTAGGCATGATTTCACCTCTCTTGACGTCGAGAGGGAAGCGGGGAAAACGCTGAGCGGAAAAGTTGATCTCGAACATCCAGAAATAATATTTTTCGTGGAAATAATAAATCAAAAAGCCTTCGTATCTGCGCTACCAGGAAACAAAATAATGAAAAAATACAAACACAAGGAGAGTGTCACATCTTTCTTAAGAAAAATAAAAGTCGTCCAGATGCCTTATCTGAATCCGGGAGCGTATGAGATGGGTTTAAGAATAGGAAGAGCGGCGCAATCGTTTGAAATAAGCGAGGTCATAGTTGGCTTGTATCAGAAACACCCGGCAAAGGACATAATCGAATTCACCGCGGGTATTTTAAGAGGTGTGAGGACCAGATATCATATTCAGAAGAAAACATATACAAGGGCTGTCGAGACTGTAAAAATCAGTATAGACGATATATATCGTGTATTCATGGACGCAAGTGCAAGAAAGAGAGCATTCGTTATCGTTACCGATCCTATAGGTACGGATTTTAGAAAGGTTTCTGATGAGCTTTCAGAAAACGTAAAGAAAGCCGACGAAATATATGTATTCATAGGTGCAAGAGAAGGTATACCCAAAGGCATAATAAGAAAATCCGAATACGTCGTGGATCTTTCACCAGGTCTGACTTTTGCCACAGAGCTCGGGATAACCGCTTCCGTGATTTTTCTCATGAGTTTGTTAAAATGATTTTAGTTATTTCTTGGTATCCTTTCCCCATTCCTTTTTCGTTTCACATTCAGGGTCCAGACACATATTAAACGGTCGCTTGCCTTTTCTGATAACCCTTATTACAGGGGTTTTACAGCTTTCACAGACCTTTCCGGTCTTTTCAAAAGAAGCGTTATGCGGCAGCGGATAACCGGTCTGGCATTTCGGCGTCCATTTTTTATCCTTCCATGAACATTTACACTTTCCTTTTGGTGAGCCGCACGAACACTCGCATTTACATGCACTCCTCGAATATCCGCATTCACCGCATTTAGAATAATTCGTGCACCCAACGAATTTCTTTTTGGTGAACGGGCTGAAAAATATTCTGAGCTGTCCTCCGCATTCACATTCACCGAGTGTTGTCGCATCTTCGTGCGTCTTAACTATAGCCTTCCCTAGTTCTTTTCCTATATCTTCCTCTTTTTTCTTGAATTCCTCGAAGATTTTTTCCAGCTCCTTCCTGGCCTTTTCAAGGACTTTTTCTTTTTTCACCTTACCTTCAAAGATTTTTTCCAGGTGTTTCTCAAACCTCCTTGTAAGCTTTTCGTCGACCAAGTCCGGTACGTGCTTTTTGAGAACCTCTGCAACCTTCATCCCTATTTCAGTAACCCTTATACTTTTTCCCTCTATATACCCTCTTTCATAAAGCGTCTGGAGTATTGCTGCCCTCGTTGCCCTTGTACCGAGGCCTCTTTTTTCCATTTCTTTTATTATCGATGCTTGGCTGTATCTCGAGGGAGGCGAGGTCTCCTTTGAATGAATGATTATCTTTTTTACCCCGAGCTTTTCATCTTTTTTAACCTCCGGAAGCTCGACTTCATCGAACTTCGCATACGGACCGTAGTGCTCCATCCACCCCCTGTAAACGGTTTTTCTTCCGGTTATCAGAAAGCCGTGATTTCCTATTTTAAGGGTGATTTTCACGCTTTCCCTGACAGCAGGTTCACCGAAGACCGAGAAGAACCTTCTGCAGACCAGGTCGTAGATTCTTTTTGCCGGGCCTTTAAGACCCTTCGGAACTTCGACAGTAGGATGTATGGCTTCGTGGGCAGGGTCCTTTCTCTTACCTTCAACCGGAACCAGTTTCTCCCTGGAGAGAAGCTCCGAGCATATCTTTGAATATTCCTTTACACGGGACAGAGCCTCGAGAATCTCGCGGTATCCGATCTGCGGTGGAAGTTTCTCGCTGCTCGTTCTCGGATAGCTTATGTAAGCCTTGGTATACAGCTCCTGAGCGATGTTAAGGGTCTGCTGCGGTGAGTATCCGAACAGCCTGTAAGCTTCTGTTTGAAGCGATGTTATGTTAAACGGTGCCGGAGGGTTCTGCTTGTATCTTTTCCTGATTATACTTTCAACCACAGCCTTCTTGCCGGAACACTCCTTTTTTATTTTTTCCGCTTCGGTTTTTTTCCAGATTCTTTCCTTTTCATAGACAGCCGCGATCGTGCTTCCGGATATGTTTACCAGACATTCGATCTGCCAGAAGGGTTTCGGCTTGAACGAGGCTATCTCCTTTTCACGCTCGGCAAGCAGAACAAGTGTCGGTCCCTGGACACGGCCGCTTGACAGCATCGAGAACCTGGGCGAAAATTTCTTTATAGCAGTTGTAAGCGCGCGGGTGGTGTTGATTCCGTAGTAAAAGTCGAGCTCGTGTCTTGCAAGACCGCATTCTATATTCTGCCAGTCAAGATGCGGTGACATCTCGTTGTATGCTCTCTCCAAATCCGGTTTGGTGAGCGTCGAGAATTTCATCCTTTTTGCATCGTTAACACCGCAGATGAATCTTAGAATATTATATGCTATTGTACTTCCCTCGTTATCGTAATCGCATGCGGAAATGAATTCGGTGTTTTTACCGTTGTTCTCCACAACCTCTTCTATGGTTTTGAAGTACTTTTTGGAAAACGCACTCTTCCTCATGGCAGAAAACGACGGCACCCACTTGACATCGAAAACCGGATAATCCCATCCGCGACCGGTCTGTTTCAGGTTGAAAAGATGCCCGACCGCCGGCACAACCACATGTTTTTTACCGTTTCTCTCGAACTCGTAGTACTCTACATCGTACGAGCTTTTCTTTCTTTCTATTTTTCCTTCCGCAAGGGCCTTGGCGATATTGAAGGCCGCATCCGGTTTTTCCGCTATTATGACTGTGGCCATAAACAAAGATAATATAGGTAAAATTTATATAACTTTCCCAGAGAGAAGCGAAAAAACGAGTTTGAGTATTCCAATGACGAGGTTTATGAATACCCGCAGAAGCTCGGCGAGAAGGGAGACTATACGCTCTATTTTTTCGGGTATTTCTATGCCAAGAAACGTTGAAAGCAGCGCGAGTTTCTTTTTCATTCACTTTCCCTCGAAAGTTCATTGAAGCCGCAGTATTTTCTCAGCACCCTGGGAATCTTAACGGTTCCGTCCTCCTGCTGGTACTGTTCTATTATGGCTATCATCGTTCTAGAAGTTGCTATTGCCGTGCTGTTGAGAGTATGCACGTATCCTTCCGGTTTCGAGCCTTCGACTTTTCTCCATCTTATGTTAAGTCTTCTTGCCTGATAGTCCGTGCAGTTGGAATTAGATACGATTTCCCTGTAAACACCGTCTGCCATCCAGACCTCGATGTCGTATTTTTTTGCGGCAACCACGCCGATGTCACCGGTACATACGTTCACAACCCTGTAGTGTAAACCGAGATCCTGAAGGAGCTTTTCCGCGTTTTCCTGGAGCTGTTCGTGAATCTTCCAGGACTCATCCGGATGGCAGAAAACGAACTGTTCGACTTTATTGAAGTGATGCATCCTGAAAAGGCCTTTTGTGTATTTACCGTGCGTGCCGACCTCTTTCCTGAAACACGGACTTATACCCGCGAATTTAAGCGGGAGGTCTTTCAGAAGGAGGACCTCGTCCTTGAACATAGCTGCTATCGGATGCTCGGATGTCGCTATGAGTCTGAGATCGTAACCTTCGACTTTGTAGAGAACATCCTCAAAGTCAGCAAGGTCCGTGACGCCTTCGTACGGCTCGGTCCTCATCATGAAAGGCGGTTCGACAGGGATAAAGCCACGTTTAATGAGGAAATCCATAGCGAACCTCTGAAGAGCCATGTCGAGAAGAACGAGCTTCCCCCTGAGATACAGAAACCCTCTTCCGGAAACCTTGGATGCTCTTTCCCTGTCTATGAGTCCCAGCGCTTCGCAGATCTCGAGATGGTTTCTCGGTTCGAAGTCAAATTTCGGTGGACTTCCCCAGGTTCTTATCACGACGTTGTCGTTCTCGTCCTCGCCAAAAGGAACGCTTTCGTGAAGAAGGTTCGGAAGCCTCATCAAAATGCTTTTTATATGATCGCGCAGCACCTGTTCTTTTTCTTCAAGTATTTCTATTTCCCGTGAAATTTCACCCATTTTTTTAACGAGTTCCGCTACATTCTCGCCGGATTTTTTCATTTTCGCAATCTGCTTTCCGGTCCTGTTTCTTTCTTCGCGGAGTTTCTGAAGAAGTGAGACGGTTTCACGCCATTTAAAATCGGCTTCTCTGACCTCGTCGAACAGTTTCAGAACCTCCGGGTCGCCCCTCCTTTCAAGGTTCTTTCTCACAAACTCCGGATCGTTCCTTATGAGCTTTATATCCAGCACAATTTTTCACCGTGTTATATGAATGTTTTTTACATTTTCGTAGAGCTCCTTGGCTTTCTTGTTTTTCTCAAAATATTCTCTAACAGGTCTTATAAGTTCATCAAGTTCTTTTGTAACAGCATTTTTTAAGTCCTGTGGATGGAGATTACCTTTTTTATAATCATTTTCAAGCTCTTCATAACTTCCATATTCAATATCACCGCCGTATTTTGAAGGCCGTTCAATAAACATGGAACCCCGTTCTCTAAAAATTATATATTTTGCATATTCAAGAATCGGATTGCCTTCCACCTGCTTCGGTGGACAAAAAGCCGAATTTATTTTTTTTCTTAAACTCTCGGAAGTTTCATGCATGTAAATACATGTTTCTGGGACGGATTTTGACATCTTTGAAAGAATCATTGTTTCTTCCGCATTCCTACCTTTACGTAGTCCTTGTAAACCTAATAATATATGATGGTGGACTGCTATCGGTTTTTTCCATTTGTATTTTTTCGCTACTTCCCTTGCTAGGACATGAGCTCTTCTTTGATCCATCCCTAGTTGACAGATGTCGATATCCATATGAAATATATCCGCAACCTGCATGGACGGATACATCAATTGAGCCGTACTGAGTTTCTCTCCTTGCAGTCTTCCCATTATAGTTATTGCCCTCATAGAGCGTGCTATTGAAATTGCCTTTGCTATTCTCAAAACCCTATCCCAATACTCCATTCCATCCATTATATCCTTAGCCCATATTATCTCAACTTTTTTTGTATCTATACCGCATGCCTTCCACACCTCTATGAAGTATTCTCCTGCCTTTCTTATTTTTTCAAGATCACCGCCTAGTTTATTGTTAATAAAACCAAAGTAATCAGCAAGGTAGAGCTTGAATCTTATACCAGCTTTCAGCATATTTTTCAGATTTGTGGCCCTGAGAAGTCCAAAATGAATCGGTGCAATACCACTCGGCTCAAACCCATCATAGGCAACTGGATGGTCATTTGTTTCAAAAAGTTCTCTGAGTTCATCCTCAGTTAGAATTTCTTCTGCAATTTCTTTTATTATTTCTACTTTTCTTTCGATGTCCATAATTCATATTCCTGCTTTTCATTATATTTATTGATTATCACACACCGACAAAACCCTTAAAAAATAAAAAAACTAATTTCCTGTTTATGCATCTGAAATTCCTTGGTGGCTGCAGGGAGGTCGGAAGAAACGCGGTGCTTGTAAACAACAGACTCCTTCTCGACTTCGGCATGAAAGTTGAAACCGTGGAAGTCCCGCCAAGACCGAAGGGTATAAAATCCGTAGTACTCACACATCCTCACCTGGATCACTCGGGAGCGGTTCCGATGCTAAATGCAACAGTATACTCGACTCCGGCAACGCTTGCACAGACAAGACTTCTTTTAGAGGATGCTGTAAAGGTACAGAAAAACAGAAACGCGCCGCAATACTACGGAGAAAGAGAGATAAGAAAGATGAAAGAGTACAGGGTTACATTCGGTCAGGAGCTGGAAGTCGAGGGTTTCACGATAGATATATACGACTCGGGTCACGTCCCCGGTTCCTTTGGCGTTCTCGTAAACAAGGAAATGTTCTACACATCGGATTTCAGGTTATCTTCCACGAGACTTCTTAACGGCGCGAGTTTCGATGTCAAGGGAATAAAAACCCTGATAATGGAAAGTACATACGCTTTTAAAGAACATCCACCGAGGGAAGAGGTTGAAAAAGAGCTCGTGAGAATCGTAAACGAAACAGTGGACTCCGACGGAATCGCGCTTATCCCGTGTTTCGCGATAGGTCGCTCCATGGAAATTTTAATGGTCCTGGATCACTACGGTGTTAAATGTCCGATATATCTCGACGGAATGGCGAAAACCGCGCTGGATATCACCCTTAGATACCCGGAATTTCTGAGAGATCCGAAAGCCCTTGAAAAGGCAGCGGAAAGAACGATTCCGCTTTATGATTTCAGGGACAGAAAAATGGCGCTCAAGAGACCGTGCGTCATAGTTACGACATCGGGTATGCTTTCCGGCGGGCCGATAATCTCGTATCTGAAAAAACTTCATAAAAAGGAAAACTGTTCGCTGATTTTCACGGGATTCCAGGTTCCGGGAACTCCGGGAAGAACATTACTCGACACGGGCTACTACAGAAACGGAACGGAGTTTAAGGTGAATATGAGAATCGAATACCTTGATTTTTCTGCACATGCAGATAGAAACGAGCTTCTCGAATTCGTAAAAAAAATCGAGCCGGAAAAAATAATCCTCATCCACGGGGATAACTGCGAGGAG
Source organism: Microcaldota archaeon (assembly GCA_013152905.1). GTDB lineage: Archaea > Aenigmatarchaeota > Aenigmatarchaeia > Aenigmatarchaeales > JAADFI01 > JAADFI01. The sequence continues at coordinate 944 of JAADFI010000023.1, read as the reverse complement.
TTCGCCTCTGAACTTTCTTCGATGGGGTTCGATGCAACCGCACCGGAAAACGGTGACAGCCTGGAGGTTTAAATGATAGAGATAGACGGCTCCTACGGTTCCGGCGGGGGGCAGATCGTCAGAACGGCTATCGCACTTTCAGGAGTAACGAAAAAACCCGTAAGAATTTTTAACATCAGGGCAGGCAGACCCAAGCCAGGTTTGATGACGCAGCACCTTGAAACCGTCAAAGCGCTTTCGGAGTTTTTCAACGCGGAAACCCGCGGGCTCCGTCTCGGAAGCACCGATGTGGCTTTTATTCCAGGTGAAATAAGTGAAAAAGTCCTTGAAATCAATTTATCTACCGCCGCTTCGGTCGGCCTCGTTTTTCAGGCACTATCCATAGCTTCGTTTCTCTCCGGTCAGAGGATTCGTGTAACCATCAACGGCGGCGCGACCTTTGGAAAGTTTTCACCCCCGATGCTTTACATCAAAGAAGTTTTTCTGGAGATTCTTAAAAGGTTCGGCTTCGACGCATTCTTGGAAATACACAGACACGGTTTTTATCCGAAGGGCGGAGCCAGAACGGTTATCGAGTTTTTCCCGTCGGAAGGGAAGGAAATAAACCTGATCGAAAGAGGGGAGCTGGTGAAGGTGAGAATACTTTCCGTTGCAGCCGATTCCCTGAGAAGCAAAAAAGTAGCTGAAAGACAGGCAGAATCCGCGGAAAAACATCTTCACGGGACAGTTGCCGATCTCGAAAAGCATGTTATCTATCAGAAAACCGAATGCCCGGGCAGTGGTGTGGTCGTTGTGGCCGAATATGAAAACTCGGTTATCGGTTCCGATGGTCTCGGCGAACCGGGAAAACCGGCCGAGGCTGTCGGGAGGGAAGCCGCTGAAAACTTTATGAGATATCATATTACCGGTGCGTGCCTGGACAGACACATGTCGGATCAGATAAT
>JAADFI010000022.1 GCA_013152905.1 Microcaldota archaeon | reverse complement strand
TGAGCATTGGGACGAATTTACGGCTTTTCGTATAAAAAAAGAAAACGAGAAACTTTATCCTGAGAAAAAAATAATACAGAAATATGACTGGGAACTTGTTGCCTGAATAGGAGCGCGCCATCGGTCACACCCAAACCTTACCGCGTCAGCGCCGCGTACGTTCACGGCGTCAAGTGAACCGCCGGGTTAGAGCATCGCACGCATATGTATTTATTGTTCACTTTCCATCCCTAAAAACTTTCCGGGGTAACGGTGGGTTCATTGGGGGCGAATTCATATGCGTATTATGTGCGCTCCCGACACGACAGTTTATTGCGGATCTGTCAGATTTCTTTCGACATAGTCTCCAGCGCGGTTTGAATGTCGGAAAGATTTTCATCGGTTTCCGCAAACGACAAGCTCATCAAATAACGGACAACCATTCATACAAGCCGGACAGTGGCTGCACGCCCCACAGCGATCCGAACTGAAGTAACTTCGAAACGCTCCCATGTTTCGAGACTTTATCCAAATGTCCAGGAGTGTTGTCTCGTTGTCCAACTGATCGCCTTCCACCAAAACACTCTGGAAAGAACAGGGATATACCTTCAGATCCTCCGACACGTACATCGAGAATCTACCCGCGTCGCAAGCGTCAACCATTGAAGTGTTGGTATTCGTACGTGCAAACACTCCACTCACGCAACATGCGTCAAAACCAACCTTCAATTTCCTCTGAGGTGAGGTAGCTAATCTGAAAAACTCTTCCAGCCTTGTACTGTGTCGCAAGAGGTTCTTCTCAAACACTTTTCGACCAGATGGTTTGTAGTTCAGAAAGACAATGGCGTTAATGCCCCTCAGGAATTCGGGTGGCTCATTTAGCCAGTCTATTGCAGTGTCGATGCTGACGGCGTCCAATATGAAATGAACGTTGGTCTTGATACCGTTGTGGATAAGTTTCTTGGTTGTCTTAGCAGTTTCATCGTACGGTGGGTATGCAGAAATAGCGACAGCACCGCAATGCTTTCGTGTGGTATCGAGGATTTCATCACTCAGGCCACGACCGTTCGTAGTGTAGTTCGGAACCACTCCTTTGGAAGCGGTGTACTCAAGGATTTCAACGAAGTCTGGATGTTGGTTAGGGTTGCCTCCCCCCAACGCTACTTGAAACGTCCCCATATCTGCTGCCTGATCAATCACACCCTTGTAGTCATCCAGCGCCATGTGTTCACCACGCCTAGTCGAGGACTTGTAGCAAAATGAGCAGTCTTTATCGCACCAATTCGTGATTGAAATGTCCATCAGCTCCGGCCCGTGTGGTGACCAGAACGGGTCTTTACCCCCCTTATCTGGGATCCGGGCGAAGAAGCCGGTATCTGGATTGAAAAACGACGTATAGCCCAAGCTCTTGTAGTGGATGGCTTTTAGCACGAAACTACCAATAATTGTTGTAGGCGTTAATATAGAAGCGGTCTGACTCGATCTCAAACATGGCCATGCACAGAAGCGACTCCGCAAGGGGACCATCGCTGCTCAGCTTTGATGTAACGACGTTTTTTCCCTTTTCAATCGCATCTTTCATCTTCTCGACAACCTCCGGTGTGAACTCATGTGTTCCAGCAAGGCTGTCTGCGGCCTCTTTTGTCGTGACTTGTTTTCCGTAGTGCCGAATCGCAGTGCTGATCTCGGAGTGCATCTGACGAAACAAATCCCCAACAGGGCCATTTCCGTCCACACCGGCAGCTTCGAGAAAAACCTCTTCGCTCAACTCCTCGTCTGAGATGTACACAAACGACGTAGATGAACTGTTTGAAACGAAATCAAATTTGACCTTCATTTCTGGGCCTCTTCTAGCTTTTTAATGCATTCAACTACGGTGTCTAGCTTGTTATTCTCGTACATGTCGTCGATGACTTGTGGAAGCCAAGTCACCATGAACACCCGATCTGCTTCCAAATCGTCTTCGCTTAAAGCTTTCCCATACCGAATTTTTAGATACTCAGCCAAGTTCGCATACTCAACCGAATAATACTTTTTAAACTCGCCTTTGAGCTCAATGGATGTGGTAAACAGTGCTTCGTACACGGTTCCGAATAGCTGTTCACCAAGACCTCCTCGATACACCCCCAACGCTGCGAGAAACTCTTCCCTATTGGGCTCCCATGAAGTCGGGAGGATCAATTTTATCTCATCCCTCATGCTTCCCCCGTTCTTCTGCTATTTCTTTCAGGCAATTCTGCACTTTAACAGAGACCGCATTTTGACAGGCCTCAATAGCGCCGCCTACTTCCTGCGTAAGCTGAAACTTCGCGAAGAAATTGAGAGTGGCCTCCCGTTCATCCCAATGGGCATGTGGTGCAAAATGCAGTGCAAGTGCTAACGCCGGAACTCCCAACCCAAGTTTTTGATCTTCGCTTAGGTCCTTCAAACTATTGAGTCTATGGCTAACCCTTTCCCTCCATTTACTGTCTCGAAAATCGGAAGAACTGGAAAACATCGCTCTAAAGAACCGCTCGGATTCTTCATCATCTAAACTGCCAACATGATCGAGCAAAATTCGAATGTTCAGATGCTCCGAGTCCTCTCTTTTTCTGAACAGGAACCAAGCAACACGTCGGAGATTACGTTCCGCAGTGCCATCCTTCAAAACGGTCTCCACCCGCTCCACGTCTTCGGGCGTTTGAATGTCTGCTGACAAGAGCGACAGATTGTTCAGGTAATGCTTCTGGAAGTCTTCTGAAGCCTCACAAGCGGCTAAAACTGTATCGTTGTTTTGCTTGCGTGCGAGAACATAGGCGTAGCGGAAAAAACCTTCATAGATAGACCACTTGGGGATTTTCTCAAAAATACTATTTACTTCCAATGGATGTGATGCTGCAAGCTCCACGACGGTATAGTAAGCAAGCAAGAAATCTCGCAGTTCGTCGTATGTAAATGAGATGTTTTCAATGCCCAACGACGCAAGCCCTGTAGACGGGACTTCCCTCCGCAGAATGATATCCTCTCCTATCAATCGTTCAAAAATTTGTCGCTCGGAGTCATCAAAACCCTCAACGGATATCTGAGTGAAATTCTCCTCGCCCAACATTCGAGAGCAAATTTTGTACAGTGAGTTCAATACCTTCTGCCTTGAAGGAGTAGGAAATTCGTTGATCTTCATAATCAGATATTGCTCAAAGATATCCCCTTTGTAGATATCCGGCACATATCCAATATTCTTACCCTCATGGATCTCGGAGAAAATCCGCAGTAGAATAAGATCGTTTTCTAAGAACTCGATTGCAACATTGGAAAACTGTCCTTTGATCTTAAAGTGGTGCAAGTAAGCCTCCAGAAGTCGAGACTTATTTTCGTCTGACATCTCGTTGCGAAGGTCTTTCACACGATACAGATGATCGGAGAATTGAGGTTCAAATACTCCCGCGAACTTGTGATCAAAAAATTCGTTCCGACAGGTTATGACAATCTTTACGAAATCGTACTGACACAAGGCTTCGAGGAAGACTCGGAGCTCGGCGACAAACCCATCCAGGTCTCCAACTTCGTTTATTCCGTCGATGACTATTACAAACGGCTTTTGGCACTCCTCGGCAACACTGTTTAACAGTGCGAAGAGGTCGTGAAGGCTCGCGACATCGGGTGCAAACCGGTTATTTGTGACGTACGACAGAATTCGGTTGGGGCCTGGATAGTCGTTCAATGAGCGTCCCGGAATGAAGCTTGAGGGAACCTCAAATGCCCTAAATTGATTTTCGATCAAGTCGCAGACGAAGTTTGTTTTTCCTTGCCCCGCCATGCCCGTAACTAAAAAAATCTTGGCTTGGGCAATTCCAATTTTATTGGAGACCTTCTCAAGCGAACTGAACACTCCGCTTCCGCTTGGCTGGATACTATGCCGAAACACTTCCCAGTAGCCGGTCAAGTAGTCGCTAGGCACAAACCGCTCAGCACGGTCGCCATACCAAGAGAACGGAGAAACATGCTCTTGGATAGCTTCAAGCGCAGTGCTTTGTTGAACGAAACGTGTCCGAAGTTCAAACAGGCTATTTGGCGCCTCCAAAGTGGTGATTTCGCGTAAATTGTCTGCAACAGGTTCGAGTTTGGCCATGCCTAGAAGCTCATTGAAATGGTCTAAGTCAATTCGCCGAAGATCGTCATCGATCTTTCTGAAGAAAAACATGGGATTTGCAAAATACCTCATCTCTTCCTTCGTTTCTGAGGTTTCCACGAAGACTGATGGAATGTATTTTTTCGTCCGTTTCTCATCCTCGATTTTTTGCTGACTGACTCCTAAGAACTCATCCAGGTTATTGCGGAATTGTAGATTGGCGTCCGCCTGTCTGAACTCCTCTTCAAGATGCTCGTTGATGCGTTCAATTTGCTTGTTAGTGAGCTCACTGAGCTTTTTCGCTAAATCTCGATAATCCAGAATATTGGTCGATGTATCAAACTTAATTGACAGCTTGTTTGCGGCTTCTGTCAGTTTTTGGGAGCTGTACGAATTCTGTCTCTCAGTAATGACATACACGTAGAGGCTGTCAAAGTCGCTGCTGAGGTTGTGAGATTCAAATTTCTCCAGCGTTTCGCACACTTTACTGCTTGAAGAGTCAGAAGTGATTTGGATAGAGGTTCTGCTAGTTTTGCATCCTAGATCGACTGCTGGGAAATTCATTTGGATGCGATTTTGGTTGCACAGATCGGGGCAATCGAAAGCTATGTTGAAGACGGGGATAAGGAAGTCCTCCGCGATGGTGTTAATGTCGAATTGTCCCATCGCGTTCGCGACTTTCACCTCGTGCGCAAAACGCCCTAAAAGAGTACTTGATCGTTGTAGGAGTTCTTGCCGTGTCATATTTTGATCAATACACACAGGTTCTTAGTTTTCATTAGTAACGTCTATGAGCACTTGCACAGTTTCCAACAATCCGCATTTTATTGCTTCTCATAATTTTATTTGTCAGGCTCATATCAAGGTAGAACCGCCAGTTGCCCAGCGGCCCCCTCGCAGATCCCTGCGTGCGATATTACCGCACAGGGCTCCTCGGAATTGCTCGCTTACGCACTGGCATCAGACCACAAAAAGTTTAGTCGCCGTTTCGAAGGTTTTTCCGTTATGCGTGGGCCGGGAATCATAAAATGATTCATTAAATCTTGAAACCCTTTCCAATTGTAGCTACGCCTTTGACTGCGCCTATTCAACCATTTAAACAAGAGACCTGTTGTATGAAAGAAAAACCTTCCAAGGCTCTTTAAATTATCATGGATTCC
>JAADFI010000021.1 GCA_013152905.1 Microcaldota archaeon | reverse complement strand
TTTACAAATCGAATCCTAAAGAATTAAATCTGAAAAATATACCTGAAAATTCTATAGATTACAAAAAAGTTAATACATTTAAATTATTAAAGAAAGTCGTTTCAAAAGCAGCAAAAAATAACATAGAATATATAATTTTCATTGGACCCGAGGAGGAAAAGAAAAATGTAGTCTCATTAAAAAATCTGAAAAAAAGAAAACAAAAAACGATAAAATACGAAGATTTGGAAAATGAGATTTTTTCACCGGAAATTTCTCAAGAAAAAATACTTCTGATTCAGGAACCTGGAATAGGCGGTAAAAATAGAAGACTTACAATTCCCGGAAAAAGATACTGGGAAAAAAACCAATCATTTTCAATTGTTTATACGAATTACAGGGATATACCAAAACTCATATTAGATGGTTATAGTGAAGAAGGTGTGACGGGTTACGATATACTCCTAGAATTTTTAGCAAAAGAAATATCGTTAGATATCATACCAAAATTAGATGAGTTTAATTCTTTTGCTGAAAAAAGAAATATCCCGTTACGAATCATACCACTTAATGAATGTGGATGTGAACTTTGTTTAGCTGAGCCTGAAAATATTGAAGAATTAGAAAATATCTACAATATAAGAAAGCATCACATTGTATCCACTGTTGTTACGCCGTATCCGAACATATGTAAAAGTATTTTTAAGAATCATAAAATAATCGGAGTTTCGGGAACCACAGAGGTCTATCCATTTTCTGTTTTTGATGTAGTAAGTACGGGCGAGACTCTAAAAAGAAATAAAAAACGTATAACAAAAAAAATTTTACACTCAGAAGCAGTAGTTGTAAAGAGGTGGGGAAAAAATGAAAATAAAAAGATTTGAAAAAGGAAACATGAAAAAGATAAAGAGGGAGATTTAGGTGGGAAGACCTAAAGTCGGTGTTGCGGCTTTGATAGTAAACAACGGAAAGGTTCTTGTAGGTAAAAGAAAATCTCTTTTCGGAAAAGGAACGTGGGCTCCACCCGGAGGACGTTTAGAATACGGTGAAGATCCTGTAGAGGCGGTTAAAAGAGAAGTCATGGAAGAAACCGGGCTTAAAGTGTCGAAATGCGAATTTTTAGGTGTGACAAACGATATCTACAAGAAAAACGAATTCTATCCGAAGAACGAACATTTCATTACCCTGTGGTTTTCTGCCCGTGTTACATCAACCAAAGCAAAAGTTATGGAACCTGAGAAGCACGAAGAATGGAAGTGGATTGAATTCGCCGAAATAAAAAACATTGAACCCAAGTTCGTTCCGTTCGAGAATTTCGTCAAAAACAGAATTCTCTTCACAAAAAAATAAAAAAAGGGGGTGGCGCGAGAATCAGCTGACTATCACGGGTATTCCGAGCTCGCTTTCCTGCTCTCTTGCCACAGTCTCCCTGGTGACAGGACCAAGGAGATACGGCGACTTCACACCCGTGATAATCGCTATTATCTGGACCTTTCCGGAGTACTCCGGAAGTATCCTTGCACCCCATATGACCTGTGCTTCAGGTGAAAGTTTCCTCGATATCAGTTCACCTGCTTCGTTTATCTCTGCCAGCGTGCAGTCGGGCCCTGCTATTATGTGAATCAGCGCGCCGGATGCACCTGAGTAATCGACTTCAAGAAGCGGATGGTTCAAAGCTTTCGTAACGGCATCCTGTATTCTCTGCTGCGAGTCCGATTCACCGACACATATCGCAGACACACCGCCGGACTTCATCACCGCCTTAACATCCGCAAAGTCAAGGTTGACCATCGACGGAACCGTTATCGTTTCTGTTATTCCCTTTATCATCGTTGAAATGAGCTCATCCGCCAGAGCGAAAGCCTGCTTGAGCGGAAGCTGACCGGCATATTCAAGGAGTTTCTGGTTTTCTATTACCACAACCGTGTCCGTCACCTGTCTGAGCTTCGAAAGTCCGTCTTCAGCCTTCTGGATCCTCGTTCCTTCCATCTTGAAAGGCATCGTCACCGCACCGATAACTATTGCTCCAAGCGATTTCGCGATTTCCGCAACCACGGGCGCTGAACCGGTACCTGTGCCGCCACCAAGACCGCACGTAACGAATACCAAATCCGCTCCCTGGAGGGCCTGTTTTATTTCCTGTCTGCTTTCGGTTGCAGCCTTTTCACCGATCTGCGGAAACCCACCTGCACCCAGACCGCGGGTGGTTTCCTTTCCTATAAGGATTTTTCTATCCGCCTTTGTAATGGAGAGATGCTTAGCATCCGTATTGATAGCTATGATTTCGGCTCCGGTGGCACCCATCTCTTTAAGACGTGTAACCGTATTGTTTCCGGCACCACCGCAACCAACAACAACTATTCTTGCCTTGTGCATCTCTATATCGAACTCCTCGGTCACCTTCTTTTCCCAGTCCTGAGCCTCCTGGGGTTCGGTAAAAGCCTTTTCAAACGCGGACTGAATCAAGGACTCCATTTTCCCACCTCTTTTATTTTTTTCGAAATATATTTTCGAGTGCCGAAAACCTTATTAGAGTCCGGCACCTATTTACATTTAAGAATTAGCCCGATGCAAAGATAGAGTACAGCCCGCAAGTACGGTCAGATGATGTTTGTACAGCCCGATATTCTATTTTTTATGGATAGTTCTATTTAAATTTATCTATTCTGTTGTATATAAAAACGTGAAGCTTTTTATTTTCACGTGAACGAAATATGAATATGAGATTCGAGTTACACTGTCACTCGTATTATTCAAAAGGTGAAAAAATACCGAGGGAAGCCCTGCCCTCACCGAGAGAAATAGCGAAAAGGGTTTCGGCTCTCGGCTTCCAGGGTTTCGCTCTTACTGATCACAAAGTTACAACCGGCCTTGAGGAAGCAAAAAAGGCTGCAAGAAAGTTCGGCCTGGTTTTTATTCCGGGTGTGGAGATACAGACCAGGGAAGGCCATTTAATCGCTCTGGGTATCAACGAGCCCGTGAAAAACGGTCTGAGCCTCGATGAAACTCTCGATGAAATAAAGTCCCAGGGAGCGATTTCGGTTGCGCCGCATCCGTACGATATAAAGGGTGAAGGAATAAAAGATGGTATAAAAAAGGTCGATGTCGTCGAGGTTTTCAACTCCCTGAACATAGATAAGCTGGCTAACCTTGTTTCGCGCTATAAAGTAAGAAGACTCGGAAAACCGTGTGTGTGCGGAAGCGACGCCCACACCCTCGAGATGATAGGCACGTGCTTTAACGAAATAGATGCATGGGATTGTGATTCAGCTCTGGTTGAAATCAAGGCCGGAAGGGTTTTGAGAACCGAGAGATATACACCACTCAGCGTAATCGTGAATTGGAGCAGAAAAAGACTCGAAGCCTCGTACCAGGATGTGATCGATTATATAAATCGGAACTACCGCTTTCCGAAAAACAGAATCGCGGCGTATCTCCTCAGAAAATTCGTGAATTCGGAAAGCAGGATATGGAACGTTCTTGCGCACCTCAGTCTGAATCTTTCAAGGATATATGGAGGTTTCAAAATCCTGACCTATTTCTGAACTTTTATGGCACCTACCGGGCAAACCTTTTCACAGAGTCCGCACAGGTTGCAGAGAGTCTTTGAATGTATCAAAGCCGTATTGAGCTCGAGTGCAAGCCTTGGGCAGACACCCACACAAGCTCCGCAAACGTTACATTTCTCCCTATCAAGCTTCCATCCCATAGCATCACCTCATGGAACCAGCCGCCTTCTGTCGCGTGGGAACAGGGCAGCCTCTCTTATATTTTTCAGACCGAGCAGTGCCATAACGAACCTTTCCAGGCCTATCGACCATCCTCCGTGTGGTGGCATGCCGTATCTGAATGCGTTGAGATAGAATTCAAATTTATCGGGATCGAGACCCTTTCTCTTCAGAGCGTCGATGAGTTGCGGGAGTTCGTGAATTCTCTGGGCCCCGGAGCTTATTTCTATGCCGCCGAGGAGAAGGTCAAAAGCCCTGCAGATTTCCGGCCTCTCCGGGTCCGGCATAGAATAAAAACTCCTCACCTCGGTGGGCCAGTCCTTGACGAGGACCGGGTTATATCTTTCACAGAGTTTCCTCTCCGCCTCCGGGGAAAAGTCCTCGCCCCACGGGATTTCTATTCCGTCTCTGGAGAGAAGCTCGAGCGCCCTCTCATAGGTTATCCTTTTCACCGGAAGCTTTAGCTCGGGGGTCCGAAAAAATTCGAGTTCTTTACTGCATCTCTCCTTTAAATCCTTTAAAATCCTTTCAAGCACGCCGTCGTAGTACTCCAGAACATCTTCCTCGTTTCTTATGAAAGCGACCTCTATGTCCATCTGCACGGCTTCGTTCAGGTGCCTGTACGTATCGTGCGGCTCGGCCCTGAAAACCGGGGTCACTATAACCACCTTATCCAGACCCGATGCCATGAGAATCTGTTTATAGAGCTGGGGGCTCTGGGAAAGGAAAGCTTCCTTGTCGAAGTAAACCAGCGGGAAAAGCTCTGTTCCTCCTTCGGTGGCGGCGGCCACGATGCACGGAGGATTGACGTTGATAAAACCGTGTTCGTCGAAAAACCTGAGAAAGCTCATTTTCACCGCACTTGAGATTTTAACCACCGCAGAAACCTCGGGTCTTCTTATATCGAGAAACCGCGAGTTGAGCCTGGTCGGAAGCTCGGCCTTGGTTTTTCCGGAGACTTCAAGGGGGAGCGGTGCCTGGGATACGTTGATGAGTCTTATTTCGGACGGAACCACCTCGACCCCGCCCGGTGCTTTGGGGTTGGATGAAACGGTACCCTTTACGGCCACAACGCTTTCGCGTGTAAGTTCTCCCACCTCTTCAAGCATCTTTTCGCCGACAACATCCCGCTTCACAGTTACCTGGATGTGCCCTTCCCGGTCGGCTAGAATAAGAAATTTTAACTTACCGAGATCCCTGATCTCGCGGACCCAGCCCATGAGGATTACTTCTTCTCCACCCACTCATTTCAGGGTTTATTTCCGAAGAATAATGCGTTCTCTTCCACCCGTTTATCCCCTTTTCCATGCTTTAAAATTAACAGAACGTTTTTATAAAATATTCGGAATGGGTTATTCTATTATCTGTTCCGTAAACTTAAGATACTGGCAACACGGGTTAGTCTTCATTGTTAAAAAGGTCGGGTCAGAGAGCTGATTAAGGTGAATCGCATCAATGTGTCTAACGAGGGTTGATCAACTCCAGATTTTACTGAAAGCCGGAGAGCTTCTGAAGTACAGGGAGCTCAGAGCGATATCCTGAGGCCACGAGGACGAACGCGAGATAAAGTGGTTCGGTCGAGCGGGCCGCGTGAGATTCGTGCCGATGTGGAAATGGCTGGTGAATTCTCAGTAACTGAGAAAATTTTAAATATTTTTTTCTCAATTATTAAGATATGTTTGTAAAAAAGCTCGTGGTGGATTACTTTCTAAGAATGAAAAGGGAAATTGAGGAACTAGAAATCATAAAAAGGGAGGTAGAAATAGAACCAAAAAGGAGGTTGGTAATCTCAGTAATAGGACCTAGAAGAGCCGGCAAAACCACATATTTAAAAGAAATAGCGAAAAAAATGGGTGAATTTTTTTATATTGATTTTGAGAACGTTGCTTTTAAGGCTATTACCCCTGAAGAGGTTATAGAACTCCTCTCGCTTTACTCCGAGATTTTTGAAAGGTCTCCTAATGCTGTTTTTCTGGATGAAATACAGAACCTCAAAGACTGGGAAAGTGTAGCAAGAACTTTTACAGATATGGGCATGTACGTTATAGTTTCTGGATCTTCATCCAAGCTCATGAGCAAGGAAATTGCGACTCAGCTTAGGGGAAGAAGTATAAGCTATATTCTCCTTCCGTTCAGTTTTAGAGAATATTTAAAAGCTGTAGGTGTTGAGGTCAAAAAATATCCGCTCTTGGAAGAGGAAGGAAAAATAAAAAAGATTTTGAACAATTTTCTTTTGGATACCTCCTATCCTGAAATTGTAATCACAAAAAACCACAAACTGTTACAAGAGTATTACAACACAATACTTTACAAAGACTTCGTTGAAAGATTCGAACTAAAGAGCATCGAACTCACAAAATTTATATTCGATTTCTTTCTTTCAAACTTTTCAAGGGAGTTCAGCATAAACAAAATTTACAACTTTCTTAAATCTCAGGGATTGAAGTTCGGAAAAAACACACTTTACAGTTATGTCGAAAAAATTCCCGAAACGCTTTCGGTATTTTTTGTAGAAAA
>JAADFI010000020.1 GCA_013152905.1 Microcaldota archaeon | reverse complement strand
ATCCTGTCGGAAGACTGCCATCGCAGAACAAGGAATCGTTTTCCGAGATTTCTGAATTCATTAACGACTGCATCAAAAAATATAATCTAAATCTAGAAATACCAGAAATAAAGTACAAAGATTTAGACGGCGTTCTCGGTGTGCTAGGAGAACTGGAACACCAACTAAAGGCAAAATATACTAAACCTGAAATAGAAAATCTTGGTTACTGGGGGATGAGTGGTGATACTCCGTTATGGATACGGACCGTAAAAGGATACAACACTAAAAACCTCCCGGAACTGGAAAAAATCAAAAAATATTCGGAGGAACTCGTATCAAAATACTGGGAAAGTAAAAAATATATAAAATAAAGACACCCTTAAATATTTTATGAGAAAAGGTATAGAGCTTCCGATAAACACCCTGGTTGTGGTGGCTATTGCTGTCATAATAATGCTTGCCATGGCGGGATTCTTTATAGGAATTTTCAAGCCGAACAGTGAAATGATGAAACTCGAACAGGACTTCAGGAACGCATGTAAACCTTACGTTTCGACAGGATGCGAGGGCGATCCGGATTCATACATACTGAACGCCTACACCAAATGGAAAACCGCCGGAAAATATAGTGATTTCAACACCTGGGTCCTCAGAGAAACTTTAGACGCACACAAGAAAAAAATAGAAGTTAAAAGAGCCTGCGGCTGTCAATTCGTATGATGAAAAGGGTACTTGGTTTCTGGCAGCTTCTCTCGGTCTCCCTGGGTTCGATAATAGGTACCGGTATATTCCTGATCCCGGAAATCTCGTACTCGCTTGCAGGCAAAGGTGCCTTCTTTTTCTGGTTACTTGCCGGTCTCCTTTCCTTTCTCATGGCAGGAACGTTTGCGTTTCTTTCAAAAAACTTCACAAAATCCGGTGGGCCGATACTCTATGTGAAGAAATTCGGTGAATTTCCCGGATTCCTTGCCGGCTGGCTTGCCTGGTTGGTCTCGGTTATGACGATTTCCAGCCTCGCTCTCGCAATACCGATATATCTTTCAAAAATTCAACCGGTCAATGCTTTTGCGATTTCGGTCTCTGTAATTCTTCTGTTAACCCTGATAAACTATTTCGGTGTTTCCTTCGGTATAAGAGCCCAGATGCTTCTCACGGGAGGAACGTTTTTCCTTCTTCTCTGGTTCATCTCCTTCACGTTCCCACCATCGGAAATTCCGCTGTCCTTCCCGGAGGCTAGCCTCCCGTTTTTCCTGCTTCTCGCACTCGTTCTCGAACCTTTCATAGGATGGGAGGCACCCACCATAATAGCCGGCGAGGTGAAAAATCCTAAAAAGACCGTTCCGAAGGCCATAATGCTTACAGCACTGATCGTTTTCATCCTCTACATCCTTCTCGTATCTGGTACCTATGCCATCTCCTCCGGCTCCGTGATAGACGTGGTCCCTCCCGAACTCTTTTCCCTTTCGGTCTGGGCCGTTGTACTCATAAACATAGCATGCCTAAACTCATGGATTCTCGCCTCTTCGAGAATTCCGTTTTCCCTGGCAAAAGAGAACCTTTTAGTTAAAAAATTCTCCCATGTCTCAAGGTTCGGGACCCCGGGTTTTTCACTCTTCTTTCAGGCGGTGCTTGCCTCGTGTGTGGTTTTCTTGGGATACCTTCAAAATATCTATCTCATCCTTTCATCCGCACTCGTTCTTTATTTACTCTGTTTCCTCTCCGCCGGTAGAAAAGCACTTCCGGTAGCCTTCATTACCTTTCTCATGCTGGTTTCACTTCCGTTAAATTCGCTTGTATTCATCTCTGCTTTTGTTCTGCTCTCGGTCCCGCTCTACGCGCTTGTAAAGCTTACGAATGACAGAAAGTTTGTCGAGAAATTTTACAATTTCATCTCACCGGTATTCGATGTTCTGTTTCCTTTAATCTACAGGGAAGAAAGGAAAGAAGTGATAAAAAACGCCGAGCTTCGCGACGGACTGACTGTACTTGACTACGGATGCGGAACGGGTCTTACGACATCTGAAATCCTTTCAGCAGCCGATGTTCGGGTCGTTGCCGTGGATATAGCAAAAAAACCGATGAAAAAAGCCCTCGAACGCACGAAAAAACACGGAAAAACGGTTTACATAAAAATTTCAAGACCCGCACCGTTCGAATCCGAAACCTTTGACAGAATAATCTGCGTGGGTGCCCTCGACCATTTTGAAAACCCTGTGAAGGAATTAAAAGAACTGTACAGGGTGCTTAAAAAGGGTGGTATCGCGTCCTTCCTGGCGTTCGGCAAATCCCTCGGAATTCCGCCGGAGTACTTTCTCAGAACGGACAGAAACCTGAAATCGGTTTTCCGGAAGGCGGGCTTCACAAAAGTCTCGATAAAAAGAAAGAAAAGGCTCGGAACCGAGTATATTTTTATAAAAGCCGTGAAATCACTCTAGCGGGTGGTGGGCGGTGTTCTTTCTCTCGAGCACCTCGGATATTTGGGGTTCGCCGCTGAGCGCCCTTCTGATCGCAAGTTTCGTTGCTTCATAGTTGAATTTATATATTCTTTTCTTGTCCTCGGCCTTCGGATGTATGAACACGCTACACACTATAACCCAGTCCTCGGTCCTTTCCTTGGGAATCACGCCCTCTTCCACCGAATCGGCAACCGCCTTTGCAACCGCGGCCTGTGCCGAGCCGTATATGAGTTCTGCCTGGTGCATGGTTTTTATCGTCACCTTCGGAACGATCAGCGTCGACGGCTTGGTTTGAAGGTTCGGTGTGAGAACCGCCAGGAGGGGTGTGTGCCCCTTTCTCGGTGTCGCGAGGCTGAAGGCGAAAGCATTTCCAACAGGGCCGTTTTTCTCCCCGATAATTAGGTCTATGTGGGCGACTTCGTTCCCCTCACCCACGAGGGCTTCGCCGATGTACAAGCCTATCACCTCCTGAAAATTCTTACCCGCTCGTAACATATTCCGTTCTCGTATTTGTAGAACCCGACGCTCACGTTTTCGGCATTAAGGAGCCTGGAAAAGTTCCTTTCCATGAAGTACATCGACATCCTGCACAGCGGACACGATCCGCGCTTTAAATTCTTCCTCTCGACCGTTATCGAACAGTTGCTTGCCTCGAAGCCTATTATGATTTCTGTGTAATC
This sequence comes from Microcaldota archaeon, assembly GCA_013152905.1. Taxonomy (GTDB): domain Archaea; phylum Aenigmatarchaeota; class Aenigmatarchaeia; order Aenigmatarchaeales; family JAADFI01; genus JAADFI01. Next base: position 3,191 of record JAADFI010000020.1, on the reverse strand, counting down.
CTCTCTTTCCTCTATTTTAACCGTGAACAGCCTTCCTACGGTTCTGAGTTTTTCCCACAGCTCTTCAAGAAACCTGCATGCATCCTCCGGTTTCTTAAACACCGGAAGTTTTTTGAACCCCACATCGGAAAGCGCGTATCCGACCTCTCTGAGAAAAACCTCACCGCCCCTGCCAGCGATACGTCTTCCCGCAAGGTCGATGGCCTCCAAAAGCGAGACGAGGTTCGATTCATAGTATTTCTGTATCTCCTCTTTGGGCAGCTTTTCCAGAACCTCTTTAAGCATATATAAATATCTGTTGAAAAATAAAAAATTTTATCGCGAGGATTTCGGAATGAAGCTCACATCCTTTATGCGCACGCTTCCGCCCTCGGCAACTATCACGATGGTATTGTTTCCCGGAGAAAGTTCGTTCCTCGTAAGCGTCACGGAGTATCTTCCGCCTTCCCTGATTATTCCCTGGATCAGAATAACATGGGTCTTTCCTGAAGACATCACTTTTATCGAAACTGATCTAACATCACCCGAGATTTTTTCTATCGTGAACCTCATACTTGCATTTCTGAATCTCAGTTTGTCGTAATCCTCTTCCGAAAGGTAGTACCAGTACACAGCCGGTTTTGACGGCGGTGTGTAGAAGATTATCAGTTCAGGATTGAGAACGGTGTATTTCCCGTCTGTGGAAAACGAAATGGTATTGTTATCCTTCAAAAGCGACGGATCGAAATCGATTATTCTGTATCTGCCCGGCTCACCGCCGAAAACATCCTCACCGTTTACCGACACCGTGAGATTTCCAGAACCTGAGACCGAAAAAGCGAGGCGTGCACCGTTTATGTTTTTGATATTCGTTACGTTCACAAAAAATACCTTTTCCTTCGACGGATAGACACCGGAAAGGTTGAAGTTAAAAATATACATGGTGGGTGCCCATATTCTCCATCCCGAATGACCGGCTTTTATTTCAAGCGTGTTTTCCTTTCCCATCTCGCTGGAATTCACGTTGAAAACGTATCTGCCCTTTGCAAGATTTCTGGAGAGAACATCCTTTCCGTTCAGCCTGAAGATCAGAGCGCCGTAGAGGTTGGTATCGATAACCTCGATTTCGAGAAGCGATGTGTTCATATTCTCCGGATCAGCCTTGAAAAAGAATTTCTCATCCTTTGAAGCAAAAAATCCGTTTTTAACCGTAAGGTTTCCGGCGGAAAGCAGAATCTTTTTTTCTGTTGAACCGATCTCGAATTTTTCGGCCAGTTTTATGTGTTTGACTTCACCGGTCGGCGAAAAAACGGTTTTCGGCTCCTCAGTTCCGGGTTCCCTGTAAACAACGTGTTTTACCCTCCCTTCCTCGCCTGGCATGTTGAAAAATACGAATGCAGCTGCGAGCAGGAGTATTCCTATCACGAGTACGAACGGAAAGTTCGATCTTGCCATAGGTATTAATTGTTCCGAAACGAATAAAAATCTTTTCACTTGGCTCCGAACTTTCTGGAAAAGATTTTACACTTCCCTATTCTCGGCCACAGACACATAGGTCCAAGACATTCTCTGGTTCGCTGATACAAATAGCAGACCTCCACAACGTCCTTTTTTCTCACAACAGCAGGTCTTCTGGGAGCGAGTTTTTTAAACGACTTGTGAAGCAAACGCGCCACCCCCATATGTTACTACTGTATAATAATTACACATTTCTCATTTATAAATCTTTCGGCTTCCGGCTCACCGGTGAAGTGAAAATTGTTATTATCTGACTCCCCAGCAGAAAGATTTATTAGCCAGCAACGACAACTACTTAATTATCCGGCTAAGGTCCAGGGTGCACGATAATGGCGATAGAAAAAATGACATATCAGCTCTCAAATATTCCAGCTGATGAAGCCAGGAAGATACGGGATTATTTTGGTGGTAAAACTTATGAAGAAATTAAAAACCAAGGAATAAGGATAAGAATCGAGGGACAGGAACCAAATCCTTATGAGAAGATAAGAGTTGATAGGGGTCAAACAGTCGAATTTTCGGGTAAATATGAAGATATAAAAAAAATTATACAATCTTGCAGGTTACCATGAGTGAAGATTTAAATGACTAGAATGAATTAATGATCAAATGATTTTCTCGGCTCTAAAATTGAAAGTAGATATTTAACTCTCATCTTCTCAGGCAAAATAAAAAAATATTCTCAGGAAATACCATTTAAAAGATAGAAGAGCTTGGATTCTGCTGTCAGACAAGCAACCGCTCCGCCCATAAATCAGAAAGAGCAGGTGATGGAAGGGTTTTGTTGAATATTTCGCATACCGGGAAATTTATTGGGTGTTAACACCTAAAGAGATACGCAGCTCGCTAAGCGTTTCATTTCTCCTTCTTTTTCATGAAAGCTTTCAAAAGCTCCACGGGTAGGAGAATAACGAATTTTTGATTCGGGTCGCTGGAAATTTCTGCAAGAGTGTGCAGAGTCCTGAGATGCAACGCTTCGGGCGTTTTTCCTATCATCTTTCCCGCTTTCGTGAGATTCTCGGCAGCTTTTATCTCACCCTCCGATTTTATTATCACAGCCCTTCTCTCACGCTCTGCTTCTGCCTGTCTCGCCATGGCACGACGCATTTCTTCGGGAAGCTCTATATCCTGCAACCTCACACCTGTAACATCTATTCCCCATTCATCGGTGATCTCGTCCACGATTTTTCTTATACTCTCCGCGATTTCATCACGCTTTTCGAGCAAGCCATCCAGTTCAACACCGCCTATGACATCACGAAGCACGGTCTGAGAATACATCATCGTAGCGTATTTATAGTCTTCGACGTTCAGGACAGACTTATCCGGAAACTGAACTTTAAAAAACACGGTTGCGTTGATCTTCACGGGCACGTTATCCTTTGTTATAACTTCCTGCTTCGGTAGATCGATGGTCTGAATTCTGAGATCTATTTTCACGAGACTCTGAATTATCGGTGCGAACCACACGAAGCCGGGCTCAAGAAGACCTTGGTATCTTCCAAGTACGAACAGCACACCTTTTTCGTACTGGTAGATTATTCTTATTCCTGCCAGTGTGTAAACCAAGAGAAGTATCCCTACAGCTATGAGCTTAACATCTTTTGTGAAAAATACCAGGACTGTCCCCACTATAAGAAGCACAACAAATACCAAAAGCTGGATGGGATTCACCCTTCCCATGCTTTTTCTTG
>JAADFI010000019.1 GCA_013152905.1 Microcaldota archaeon | reverse complement strand
TAAAAACCTCCAACGTCTGGATGTTGCCTTCGTTATTCCTATGCGTGGGGTTGCCTCTATGCAGGACGGTTTCGGACCGAAAGTGATAAAAAACTCCTTTCCGTTCGAAATATCGTAACCGTTGAACTCCAGTCCTATTTTGAGCGCCTGTGTCACCTTTCCCGGCCCAGAAAAGTCATCCTTTCCTCCACGGTTTTTTATCATTATTCCCCTCCCTTCGAGCGGTTTGACTGACCTTATCAACACGGCTCCGACCGGTCTCGAGGTTACGTTCAGACAGTAATGGTTCCCGTAGATGAAGTAGACGTAGGCCAGACCTGGCTTTTCGAACATCGGCCAGTTTCTTTTGGTCCTTCCCGTGTAAGCGTGGCTTGCCGGATCGTCCTCGCCGCCGTACGCTTCTGTCTCTGTTATCGCAGCCCGGATTTCACCCTCATCCGTTTTCCTCACGATAACCTTACCCAAAAGTTTTTTGGCAAGGCTCACCGGATCGGTGTTGAAAAACTCGCGCCCGAACGAATCCATAAAATATTTTAAGTAAAAAACCAAGATTTAAACTATTCGAGGCGGTAGCTCAGCCCGGGAGAGCGCACGGCTGAAGACCGTGTTGTCGCGAGTTCAAATCTCGCCCGCCTCACCATTTTTATTGGGAAAAAACGAAATATTATTCATGCTGATAAGAATCGTTCCCCTCGGGGAGATAGAAGACTCGCTTCTAACAGCGATCAAGGAGGCGCTCGAGGAAACGCTGAACGCCCGCTGCAAATTACTCGAAAAAACACCGCTCCCGGACTCGGCGTTTAACAGATGGCGCAGGCAGTTCGATGCCGAAAAGATCCTTGATTTTCTGTACGACACAGGAAAAATAAAATTCATAGACAAATCGATACCCACTCTTGCAATCACAAAGGAAGACATATACTACAACGGTCTTAACTTCGTCTTCGGCCTGGAGGATCCGGCCGGCTGCTGTATAATATCGATAGCCAGACTGGATCCGCGGTTCTACGGCGAACCCAAGGGCTTCTCGGTTCTCATCGAAAGGGCCGTCAAGGAAGCCGTGCACGAAATAGGTCATTTCCTCGGTCTGGACCACTGCCCGGACAGGTTCTGCGTGATGTCCTTTTCACCTTCCGTGGACGACGTTGACAGAAAATCAAGAGACTTCTGCAAAAACTGTAAGGTAAAGCTTGCCACAAAAGGTATAAATATAGAGTGAAAAACCTTTCTTATGGACGCCGAGTTCGTCGACGGAAAGATCATCGTACAAAACGGGAAGGAACTTTACGAAAAAGGATTCTTCGGGACCGTGAAGGGAAACGACGTTGAACTGGATAATGTAGAAGCCCTGTTCCTGCTCGAGAGGGGAAGAATAAAAATATTCCGCGACGGAAAGAGTCTTGATGTAAAGGACTTCTTCCATTTATGCTGCTCTCTGGATCCGAGGTTCGAATTCAAGTACACCGTTTACAAGGATCTCCGGACGAGAGGTTTTTCTGTGAGACCGGGCTTCAAAGGCTGTGACTTCAGGGTTTACGAGCGCGGCTCCAAACCGGGTAAAAAGGAAAAAATAAAATGGATAGTTTTCTGCAACGCCGAGGACTATCCGTGCAACCTTGATCAGCTTGCCATGGCGATAAAGCTTGCAAAGAATATAAGAACCACCGCGCTCTGGGCGGTTGTGGACAACGACTCGGACGTAACTTACTATATCATAAACGAATCCGAAAATCTGTGATGAATATGATAAAAGCCGAGCTTGCCAGGAACAGGGTCTTTGTGTGGGACAGAAAAGCCGCGAAGAAGCTGTTCGAAAAGGAGTTTTACGGAAAGCTCAGGGAGGACAGACTCGAACTCTCGCTTCTCGAAGCATGCCTGCTTTTGGAAAGAAAAATGATAAAACTCGTGAAAGATGGGAATGAACTCAGCTTCAAGGAATTCTACGATTACTGCACCTCCCTTGACAAGAGATTCGAACACAGGTACCGGGTCTACCGTGACCTCAGGTCGAGGGGCCTGCCCACAAGAACGGGATTCAAATTCGGGTGCGATTTCAGGGTTTACGAACGCGGTGTACATCCGCTGAAGAGAGGTAAAAAAACACCGAAGGAGCACACAAAATGGGTCGTCTTCGCGGTCCCGGAAGGATATACTTTCAGCTTTCACGAACTTTCAAGGGCAGTGAGGCTTGCGCACAATATAAGGGCGAACATGCTGTGGGCGGTTGTTTCTAAAGACGGGGTGAGATACTTTTCGGTGAGATTTTTCAAACCTTAGACTTATAAATTACGGAGGCAAACCTTTTAACGGGTGATGGTGTGAAGGTAAGGGAAATAATGAAACAGCCCGTAACCATGAAGCCGGGCGAAACCGTGTCCAGATTCATTTCCCTCATGGAAAAACATCACATCCACGAAGTTCCTGTGGTCTCAAGAGGCAGACTCGTTGGAATGCTTCATTACAAGGATCTTGCTGCCAGAAGTATTCAGGATCCTACCAGAATGAAAATAGAGGCCCTTCTTTCGGTGCCACCGACAGTTTCGCCGGAAGATGATGTGATGAAAGCTGCGGAAACCATATTCTTTTCAAAGTACCGGGCTGTCCCTGTGGTGGAAGGTGAAAAGCTCGTTGGTATAGTTTCTTCAACCGATATCGTGAAATCCGTGAAGGATACCTTCAGGGGAAGAGTCGAGGACATAATGAGTCCGGCCATAATAATAAGGGAAGACGAGGATATAGGCAAGGCAAGGGTTCTCATGAGGGAGAAAAACATTTCAAGGCTGCCGGTGCTCGACTCCGAGGGACGGATCGTTGGTATGGTCACTGTTTTCGACCTGCTCAGGGCGATAAAACCAAGAGAAAGGCTTAACTGGTATTCCATGGCCGCTGAAAAATTAACTGTGATGAACATACCGGTTTCGGTGGTCATGAACAAAAACCCTCCTGTTATATCAAAGGACGAACGTCTCTCCCGTGTACCGGAACTGATGGAAAAGTACAGGGTCTCCGGGCTGATAGTCTCCGATGGTTTCGGAGCTGTGGGAGTGATAACAACGAGAGACCTCCTGGAGCTGTTTCTTTCGGCGAAATCGGATCGAAAGCCATGCATCCAGGTTAGCGGTGTGCCCGACGAGGAAAGAGAAAGGGTGATGAAGCTTCTCGAAAACGCCGCGAGAAAAATCTCGTCCATGCATAAACTCCTGTATCTCCATCTCCACGTGAAAACGTACGGAAAGAAATTTTCCGTTAGACTCAGGGTTAAAACGGATTCGGGTGTGGTTGTAAGCCGTTCCCACTCATGGGACCTTCTGGAAGCCGTGGGCGATGCCGTGGACCAGGCAGAAAGAATGATGGTAAAGACAAAGGAAAAACTGAGGGATGTGATAAGAAGAAAGCTGAGGTCACTGAGGATATGGTAAGAAAGGTCCTGGTTTTAGTGGCTTTTGTGCTGCTGGCTTTTATACTTGTAAACACCGATCACAGAGAAAGTTCAACCGTTGTGAGGGTGATCGATGGTGATACCGTGGTAATCGCGAGTGGTGAAAAGGTCAGGCTCATAGGGATAGATACCCCTGAAAGGGGTGAAAGATGCTATCTCGAGGCGAAAAGATTTCTGGAGTCCGTTGTTCTTTTTAAAAACGTCTCGCTTGAAAGGGATTCCGAAAACAGGGACAGATACGGCAGACTCCTGAGATATATTTTCATAAACGAAACCCTGGTGAACGCGCTTATTCTTGAAAAAGGTTTGGGTGTTCTCTATATCATTCCTCCTAACGAGAAGTACAGATCTGCCCTCGAATCTGCCTGGAGAGAGGGAATGGAAAAATACGTCAAGAGGTGTGGGAATGGATCCGCTGAGGTTTCATGAAGGAGGTAAACTCGAAACAGCGAGCAGGGTGAAGCTGAGAAACAAGTCGCATCTGTCTGTAGCCTACACACCCGGTGTGGCTGAGGTTTCCAGAGCGATCTCGGAAAAACCTGAGCTGGTGAAAAAATTTACCGTGAAGTCGAACACGATTGCCGTCGTAACAGACGGTTCGGCCGTTCTCGGACTAGGTAACATAGGTCCGGAAGCGGCCTTGCCCGTAATGGAGGGTAAGTGTCTGCTTTTCAAAAGATTCGGTGATGTGGATGCGTTTCCGATCTGTGTGAAAACCCAGAAGCCACGGGAGATCGTGAAAACCGTAGCGGAGATTTCACCCGTGTTCGGCGGTATAAACCTTGAAGATATTTCTGCACCAAGGTGTTTCGAAATCGAGAAAACGCTCGTTAAGAAGCTCGATATACCCGTTATGCACGACGACCAGCACGGAACGGCCGTGGTAACCCTTGCCGCGCTGTTCAACGCGCTGAAGCTGACCGACAGGGACTTGGAAACGTCGTCCATAGTGATATCCGGCGCGGGTGCCGCCGGAATAGCGGTGGCTGAAATACTTCTGAAAGCCGGCGCGAGAGATGTTCTTCTCTGCGATTCGAGAGGTATACTCCACCCGGGAAGGGAAGGGAACAATCCGTACAAGGAAAGGATAGCAAGGAAAACGAACAAAAACCGTGTTAAAGGAACGCTCGAGGACGCCGTGCGTGGAAGGGATGTTTTCATCGGTCTGAGCGCGCCGAACATACTCACGGAAAAAATGGTTTCGAATATGGCGCGGGATCCCATAATATTCGCGATGGCAAATCCTGTTCCCGAGATAATGCCTGAAAAAGCTTTAAGAGCCGGTGCCTCCGTAGTTGCCACTGGCAGAAGCGATTATCCGAATCAGGTGAACAACGTCCTTGCCTTTCCCGGCATTTTCAGGGGCGCCCTCGATTCGGCGACCAAAATAACCGATGAGATAAAAATCTCGGCTGCAGAGGCGCTTGCCTCGTGCATAAAACCTAAAAGGAGAAAGATAATACCCGATGTTTTCGACCTCAGGGCGCATGCACGCGTAGCGGAGGCGGTTGCAAAAACTGCATGGGAAACAGGTTCAGGAGAAAAACCCGGAAAGAATTATTTCAGGAAGGTTTTAACCCGCTTAAGGAGGGTTGCAGCCAAGTTCTGAGAGGTATTTTTTCAGTTCAGAGATTTTCACCCTCACCTGTTTCATACTGTCCCTTTCCCTCACGGTAACCGTACCGTCCTCCAGGGTCTGTCCATCGACTGTAATACAGAAAGGCGTACCGACCTCGTCCATTCTTCTGTATCTCCTTCCTATGGAACCGGACTCATCGTAGAAAACAGGAAAAACTTCCCCCAGCTCAGAGGCTATTTTTCTCGCAGTCTCGGGCATACCCTCACGGTTCACGAGAGGAAAGATGCCGACCTTTACTGGCGCCAGAAACGGTTTTATTTTAAGCACGGTTCTCCCGTTTTCTTTTTTGTATCCCTCGAACAGCAGTGCAAGGAAGAGTCTGTCTATACCCTGTGACGGCTCTATGACGTGCGGCACAACCTTTCCGCTCTCCTCGTCGAAATAACAAAGGTCCGCACCCGATTCTTTCATGTGCTGCTTTAAATCGAAGTCCGTCCTGTTCGCGCAGCCGTGAATTTCCCGCCATCCGAACGGAAACCTGTACTCGATGTCCCATGTGTCGGATGCGTAGTGGGAAAGTTCGTCTTCGAGATGCTGTCTCAACCTAAGGTTTTCCGGGGAAAGACCAAGATCAATGAAAAATCTGTGAAACGCACCGAGCCAGTAGGCATGCCACTTCGTCTGGAATATACCGGATTCAAATGCCTCTGCGATTTTCATTTTTTCGGGCTCGCCTCTTTTCTGATGCTCCCTGGAATACACGTTCACCGTATGTTCCGCGACCTCGTTGAAAAACGGACACTCATCGAGTCTTTCCGGATGCACGAAGAATTCGATTTCGAACTGTGTGAATTCCCTGCATCGCATGAGAAAGTTTCTCGGTGATATCTCGTTTCTGAACGCCCTTCCTATCTGGGCTATTCCGAACGGAAGCTTCATCCTCGAGGAGCGCCTGACAAGGGAGAAATTAACGAATATGGACTGCGCGGTCTCCGGTCTGAGATACGCAATCGAGTTCTCGTCCTCAAACGGACCCACATGGGTTTTGAACATGAGGTTGAACGTTTTCACCGCGGAGAGCCCGTTCTTGCACGACGGACAGCTCAACCGGTCTTTTTTTATTATTTCGTTCATTTTTTCAAGTGAAAGGCCGTCAACCCTTATTCCGAGGGTATCCTCTATGAGTTTATCGGCTCTGAATTTTTTTCTGCATCTGGTACATTCCACCAGCGGATCGGTAAACGAATCCAGATGTCCGGAAGCTTTCCAAACTCTTGGGTGGGTGATGTTCGAACCTTCTATACCGACACAATGTCATTCCTTTTTCTCACGAATTCGTTCCAGAGGGCGGTTTCGATATTTCTTTTGAGTTCGACCCCGAGAGGGCCGTAGTCCCAGAAACCTGAAAGGGAGCCGTATATTTCGCAGCTCGGAAAGACAAAACCCTTTCTCTTTGCGAACGACACAATCTCTTCTATCGACATAAAAACCCCTGGATTATTATTTATGTTAAAGTTTATAAAAACCGATCCATCATAAAAGATATCTTGTAGCCTTTGTTAAAGAATATCCTAAAAGATATCCCAAAGCTGAAGAGATTGCTGCAGATAGTCCTCCCCACATCATCCCTTCAGCTATTGCGCCGACGGATCTTCCCTTCTCATCGCCCAGAGTTAATAGGCCACTGACAGCAGAACTTACTTTGGTCCATATTTTTATAGTTTCTAATGGTGAAAAGTTATTGAGATACTCATCTACCCCTCCTTTTAAAATTGAATATAATAAGGGGGCATATATCATTGTGAATCGAAGTTCCGGCTGCTTCACCAAATCCCGAAGACCCATAACCTCACCTTTTATTATAATCGCACTTACTTTTAAGTAATAAACAAAAAAACTTTTAAGTACTTTTCGTTTATCGCGGTTCACGGGTTGTAACCTAGCTTGGCAGCAACCGCCTTTCCAATGAGCTGACTGAAAACCATCACCACCGCCTGATAACCGGCGGCAGCAACTGCCTCGAC
>JAADFI010000018.1 GCA_013152905.1 Microcaldota archaeon | reverse complement strand
AAGATAAAGCTTTATATATGAGTTTTTTTAAATAAAAAGGTATGAAAAGGCTGTTAATTGTTTTTACGCTCCTTTTGTCCTCTGTTGCTTATGCGAACCCGGTTTATTTTGACAACGCGGTCCGCTATACCTCTCCTGTTTACGGTCTTGTTCACGGGTTCCAGATAAGGTGGGATGATACGATAGGCGGTGCAGGGGCGATAGCGAACGTCACGTTCAACATCACTGGGCCGAGCGGTTATTTCAACATCACCCTTGATGGAACGATCGGAGGGGACCTGTCGACATTAGGGTACGCCTACGGTAACGACACGAACGGTGTGTGGTGGATCAACATCACGCAGGATCTCCTTGGCCCGGCTGGAAATTATTCGTACTACTGGATAGGCGTGAACACCACAGGAGCTTCGAATACAACGACAACGTTCAGCTACGGAATTTCCAAAGCAGCTGTGGAGACGCAGGTTTACATAAACGGTACCGCATCGGATTTCACTACGAACGTCGGCGAACCGTATAATGTCACGGTTACACTGAACGTAAGTCTTACCGCATATCTCGGAGGAAACCTTTCGACAGGTAGCGGCAGTACGCCTCTTGAAGTTATAGGAAACGCAAACATGACGCCGGGTGTTTACAACGTCACGGGCTATTTCCCGGGAAATGAAAATTACACAGAATCATCTCTGACGAGGTACATGTACGTCTTTGGCTGGGTGAACTCAACGGCGAGGACGAATACAAGCACATATGTATCGGCTGGGACATACGTTAACGTTGAATGTGGTGTATTCAACGCGAATACATCACAGCCGGTTTCCGGATACTATGTCGAGATTTACAACGGTACGACTAACCTTACAGCAGGCACGACAAATTCGAGCGGATGGTTTTCGTATACTTTCCAGGTACTTTCGGATTCGATGCAGAACATAACATGCGCTGTGTATACAGATGCGTCAAAATACTTTAATGCAAGTGTCAACGGCACCGCGCCGTTAATTTCAGATTTCGCGACACCGATCCTTACGATTTATTCGCCGCAGGCAAAAACGTACTTCTCATCCTCGGTTACTCTGAACTACACCTCATCCGATTCCGGTTCGGGTGTTTCGGAGTGTTACTATTCTCTGGATAGCGGTTCATCTGTTTCGACTCAGTCCAAGGGAACGGTGACATTTTCAGGCCTTTCAAACGGTAAACACGAGCTCAAGGTATGGTGTAAGGACGGTGTTGGAAATACTGTGACCAAGACCGTGACATTCTACGTGAGCGTGGGTACACCAAGTGTGACGAGGGTTACGAACCCGAGCCCGGAGAGAAGCATGATATTCATCCCTGTACTGTACCCAGGAGTAGAAAAAATCGTTAAAATCGATGCGAGCGGACATCCCGTGAGGGAAATTTCCATAGAAGTAGGGAAAAAGCTCAGATCGGTAAGCATAGATGTGAAGAGAGTGCAGAGTGTCCCGGTGGAGAAAACACCTGCCGGAAAAGTCTATGCGTTTCTGGAAATGAAGCATAAAAATCTAAAAGATGTGAAGAACATAGAGATAACGTTTGCCGTTCCGTCGAGCTGGATAACGGAAAACAATATCGACAGGGTCGTGCTCTTGAGGTACGAAACCGAGTGGGTAGAGCTCCCAACGAGTTACATCACGGAACACGATGGATATGTATACTATTCGGCAAGTTCACCGGGACTCTCGTATTTTGCAGTTTCCGGTATACCTAAGGAAGAAGAGAAACCACCGGTAAAAGAGGAGGAACCTAAGGTAGAGGAACCGCAGCCTACCGGAGAACCAGAGACCGAGGAAGAACCGCAAGGTTTAAATCCTTTAATTTACATTATTCCGGTTATAGCTGTGATTGCAGCAATCCTGGTGCTCGGTGGTAAGATTGGACGAACAAAATAAAAGCATAGGTCTCTGGATCCTGGGAAGTATATGTATTTTCTTCGGTGCCCTTTTTGCCGGATCCGTTGAGCCGGATGTTCTCGGTGCAACCCCGCAGGGCGTGATAATAACTTATATTATAGCTTTTGTTCTCATTCTTGTTGGAGGTATGTTCTGGATAGCCGTGGCTACCGGTGAGTGAATTGGAGAAAGAAGAGTTGCTTGACCTAGCTGTCTCTGTACTTGTGCTTTCGTTTGCGTTTTCAAAATTTTTTGCCGGTAATTTTCTTTTATCGCTTATCGGTGTTTTTTCAGTTTTTGTCGTCCACGAGATTGCGCACAGAAACGTCGCCAGATATTTCGGTGCTCACGCAGAATACCGGAGATGGGATTTCGGACTGCTTTTGGCACTCGTTACCGGTTTGCTTCCAGGGTCCTTTGTTTTTGCCGCGCCCGGTGCGGTTTATATATCACCGGTTGTAAGAAAGAACTTCGCATTCCCGGTTTATCTTACCAAAAGAGAGACCGGTATAATATCGGTTTCAGGCCCGCTTTCGAATATCATAATGGGTTTCGTTTTTCTCGGTCTGAGTATGATCCATCCGCTCTTCTTTTTATTTTCTTCACTTTCCTTTTTTCTCGCCCTCTTCAACCTAGTGCCGATCAGACCTCTCGACGGTTCCAGCGTTTACAGATGGTCGCCGGTTATCTGGGGCACCGTATTCTTTCTAGCTTTTCTTGGATACCTCTTTCCAGGAATCTTTTTATGAACTTTCTCCTGGCCGATTTTATAGTTCCGGAAACACCGAGAACGATGAACGAAACCCTTGCGTCGCCTATTCTTTCTATAAAAGCCAGAGAAAATTTGAATTTGTCCAGAAAATCGAGATTGCATTTCATTATTCCGCATCCGTTTTGATATTCTACAAGCGAGAACCCAGCGGTAGAGAGACCGGTCTCACCGAAAAGTTCCATTATAGAATGATGTACGGCAGAAACCACGTCCGATTCGGAAAGCCGCGAATCGGTAAAAACAAAGAAAGCCACGTATCTTTTTTTTCTCTTTAACCTCGCAGGAAGCTTCTTCGGGGCTTTTCTCACGAGACCACCTCTATTCCATCAGTGATTAATCTCCCGGAAAGCTTTTTCCTGTTTCTTTCCAGGATTTGGTTTATGTCCGGCTGAGATTCCCTTCCAAGAATTTTAAGAACCGAGTTCAGCGAGCCGGGATCCCTCATACCCCATATCGAATATGCGCCAGAAGAGATTATGACCTTCGCTCCGAGTTCGTTGCAGAGTCTGATGTTCTCTGAAACCAGCTCAAAAACTCTTGCCCTTGTTTTTCCGTATCCTTTCATGAGAAGCCTGAAATTAACCTGTATGAGAACATCGTTTTCAACAGCGGATCTCACACAGAATTCATCCAGGCCCGGGTCGTTTCTTCCAAGTTCGGGATGTGCAAGCACATCTACCATTCTGTTTCTGCATGCCTCCCTGTTTATGGTATAATCTCCTCCATGGACACACACAAGTTCAGCATATCTCCTTACCTTGAATATCGTTTTTTTGAGAGCGACAGGATTTTTTTCTATTATTTCCACGCCCTTAACCACATCGATACTGGTGTCTATTTTTTCTATCTCGGCAAACCATTCCTTTAGTTTTGTAATACCTGAGTAATGCTCGCAGAAAGCAATAGTTCTGAATCCAAGTATCTCGGCAAACCTCACCATCTCTTCTGGTGAGTTTTTGCCTACCGAAAGATTTGAATGAAGGTGAAGGTCATATCTTTTCATTATGCAGGCTCAAGATGTTCCCAGACATGCTCGAACATAGGTTCGAGTAAAGAAGCCGCATGTTCCGAGCTCGTCCAGAGCGCGACATCCTGTGTGGGATGAATGTTATCTTCGGTGAGAGCCATTATAACGTGTTTACCATCGACTATGGCGAATCTGCCTTTCGGATGCTCATCGCTCAGTTTTCTCAGCTCTGCATACTCCTTCACTTCCTTTTTGATTTCCCTGACTTCTGGATGGTCCGGGACAGCTATTCTTATTTTAACTCCTTTAGACGAAAGTTTTTTCAGTGTTCTTCCGTGGGTTTCATGAATTTCTTTAAGCGTGGATGGAGTTGCAACAATCGATACCCTTTCCTTCGCCGATTTGAATACTGTCCCAAGCTGATTGTGAACAGCATCCCTACCCTTTATGGACCCGGAGACGCTTCCAGGTTCTATAAGCTTCACGCCGTCTTTGTATACTTTTTCAAGTTCTTTTATCGCAGAAGAGGATTTCAGCTCATCCATCCTTTTGGCAGTTTCCTCGGCTTCTGACAAAATCTTTTTCTTGGCCCTTTCAAGAGCTTCTTTTGGAGGAACGGCCACGTACTTTATAGGCTTTGAATTCTGGATAACCACAAAACCTTTATCGGCGAGAGATTCGAGAACATCGTATGTTCTCGACCTCGGTACTTTGGCAAGTGCGGAAAGTTCACCGGCTGTGGCTGTCCCGCGGCTTAAAAGCGCTACCCAGAGTTTTCTTTCATAAAGATTCAGACCTATTGATTTCAGAGTATCGAGTACTGATTGCGGCACCACCATTTTCACACCTTTATTTTTTTTATTTTAATCTCTTATAAAATTTGTGGAAAAGATATTTAAACTTTACCATCTTTGCGTGGTGACATTATTTTCTCTGTGATTCGTAAAGTCTTGAAATTCTTTCTATGGTATCTGCTTCTTCTGGTGACTTATCGGGCCGCAGTCTCACGAATCTCGGAAACCTCAGAGCAAAGCCGCTTGAATAGTTCGGCGACTTTTGTATCTCTTCATAAGCCACCTCGACCACGATTTTCGGTTTGAATCTCACGGTTCTATCTTTTTCTTCGACCACGAGTGGCTTCAGCAATTCTGTAAGCTCTTCAAAGGTTATGTCTGTGTCCGAAGTTTTTTTCTCCTTTATTCCGGTTCCAAGCATACCGCATTCAAGAAATTCTCCCGTATCGGGATCGCGACAGCCAAGTATAAACGACCCGAACCACCCGGCCCGTTTTCCGGTCCCGTATTCGGCACCTATTATCACGAGGTCTAGATTTTCCATTACAGGCTTGACTTTAAGCCAGTATCCCACCCTCCTTCCTGGTTGGTATCCCGCATCGAGGTTTTTTACCATAACTCCTTCCTCGCCGAGCTCAAGAGACTTTCTGTAAAATTCCTCTGCCTTTTTCAGATCCTTTGTTCTGAGATGCTCGGCTAACTGAAATTTTCCAGGAATGGTTTTCACAGCTTTTTCGAGTAATTCCCTTCTTTTCCTGAAAGGCGTTTCGAAAAGGAGTTCATCACCAAGATAGATTATATCAAAGAGATTCATCTGAACCGGTATTTTTTTCACCACTTCATCTATACCGTATTTTCTCTGGATTCTCTGTGAAAGGACCTGGAACGGAAGCGGTCTTCCAGATTCGGAAACAGCGATACATTCACCGTCAACTATACATCTTTCGGGCAGGCATTTCTTCGAGTATTCGACTAATTCCGGAAACTGTTCCGTGACGTTTTCAAGTCTTCTCGTGAACAACCAGATTTTGTCACCATCCTTTTCTATTATTATTCTCGCACCGTCGTATTTCATTTCT
This sequence comes from Microcaldota archaeon, assembly GCA_013152905.1. Taxonomy (GTDB): domain Archaea; phylum Aenigmatarchaeota; class Aenigmatarchaeia; order Aenigmatarchaeales; family JAADFI01; genus JAADFI01. Next base: position 920 of record JAADFI010000018.1, on the reverse strand, counting down.
ACCGCAGGGTTCTCGTAGGCGTTCAATGCCTCTTCGAGTGAGCGCGCCTTTTCCGCAAGCAAAACCATTATTGGTCTACCGAACTTTATTCCAACGTTTTTCAGGGCTTCCTCACCTTTTCTTGCGAGTTCGGCTATTTCACCAAAATCAGGGTTCAAAAACCATGCAGATTCAACTGTTTCAGGTCTGACGTTAAAAGCAAGAGATATAGCATCTCTGAGTATACCTTCGGCCACTCCTACTCTCAGTTCCTCGAGGACGGTTCTCACTATATATCTTGCTTCGAGAGGCTCGGCAAACGATAGAAGTCTTGCAAGCAGCGAAAGTTTTCTTTCCTGGCTACCGCTACCTTCCTGATAACATATTTTTCTGATCGTTTCAAAAACCTCGCGGACAGTCAGGGTTTTCGTGAGAAGAGTTTTTTGTTTCCTCTTTGAAGCTAATAATTCAGCAGTTTTTCCCAGATCACCCGTTTCTCTGAAAATTTCGGTAACGGTACCCTCGGATATGCCGGTAGATTTTGAAAGAGCTTTAATCATGAGATTCGAGGCCACACCTGTCTCTTTTTTGTCCCATATGGGGAAAACCCGACCTGCAAGGAGGTATACTACCATCCTCAGCTCGTTACCTGATTTCAGAAGGATGTCCTTCACTATTTCTGTTTTTTCGAGTTTTTTAGTTGTTGCTTCAAGTTTTTCATATGTTTCAGCAAGCTCACGGTAAAGCATAATATTTTTATTTGTCGGAGCTTTATTTTTATTTTATGAAAGCAATCTCCTCGGTTATCGCGGTCATCATGGTTCTCGTCATCGCGGTCGCGCTCGTCGGAGTTCTCTACACCTGGACGACCTCGATGACGACATCGACAACAGCCACAGGAACTAAACAGGTGGAGCAGATAACCGGGGAGATTTCGAACT
>JAADFI010000017.1 GCA_013152905.1 Microcaldota archaeon | reverse complement strand
TAATTATCCCCGGGCCACCGAGAATTATTCCTTTGATATCATCCGGGAAACACGATTTCGCAACCGAAGCTACCTCTTTAAACCAGTCGTTTATCAGACCTTCCCTCACGCGCTGAAACCTCTGGGCGGACTGACCACCCTTTCTGAATTTACCGGGGACGAGGGATGTCATGTGTTTAAGGACTTTTATTCTCTTTCCAGAAAGTAATCCAACGGTTGCTTCTTTCGTGTCCAGCACGAGTAGACCGTAAACATCTTTTTCCTTTAATTGTTCCTCCAGCGGAGCGAGCTCGAATTTCTGATCACACCAGTATATTTTAACGTTAATCGGCTCCGGTGGTTCAAGCGCCCATAGCCTGATATCCGTCTTTCCCTCCTGCTCGGAAACGTTACCGCAGAAGATAACCAGACCGTTTTTCGGCGTCTGTTTGTGAAGTTTAAGATACTGGTGTATCTTCGTGAGAGCATCTGTAACGTTTTTTCTCACGGTCTTGCTTTTAACGTTCTGTGTCAGCGAAATTTCCTGAGAGATGAGATCCATTATCTCGGTTAGCGGGAACCCGGCCGGAACGTAGAGGCTTATGAGTTCTGTGTGTCTTCCTCTTATTTTAGATAGCTCGTTCACAAGCTTTTTTAATTTTATATACGCCACTTCGTTCATGCTGATAATTTATCGGATGAAAAATTTAAATAAAACCCGTGGAAATTTTATTTTTTATGCACATAATTCTTGACCTTCACGGCTGCAATCCTGAGTTTCTGAAAAAAGCAGAGACCGTGGAAAAGAAGCTCGCGGAAGTTGTGAAAAAACTCGGCCTGAATTCCGTTCACTCATATTTCCATCAATTCGAACCCTTCGGTGTAACCGGCTTCATACTCCTGAAAGAATCGCATATATCGATCCATACCTGGCCGGAAAACGAATATGCCGCCATAGATATTTTCAGCTGCAGGAAAATCGAGAGACCGGAAGAAATAGTCGAATTTTTAAAAACCGCGTTTTCATCGAAGAAAGCGGAAATAAAAGTTCTCGACAGGCTCAGGCTGATATCCTGAGCTTGAAATCGCCTTTCCTGAACTTAACTTCCTCGACCTTCATTATACCGCGTATATCATCCTTTATTCTTTCGCCGAGTGAAAGATCAGGAATGAACACCTCGACCTTGCTTATCCTTGCATTCAGCGGTATAGAATTTTTCGATTTGAACTGTCTTATACCCGCGATTATAGCTTTGAGTATTTCCCCGGTCTTTTCCGCCTCGGTATCAACGAGTTCTTCGACCGGCTCCGGCCAGTCTTCGATATGAACCGAGATCCTTTTTCTGAAAAGCTTTTGATATATCTCTTCGGCAAGAAACGGCATGAATGGCGCCAGAAGCCGGACGAACGTGTAAAGCGACACGTACAGAACGTACGGCGCACCACCTGGATTCTCGGAATACAGCCTGTATTTAACGAACTCTATGTAATTATCCGCGAATTCGTTCCATATAAAATCGTGCAGCTTTGTAAACGCAACGTTGAACTGATAGTTTTCTATTTCCCCTGTGACCTCGGAGACCAGGCGCTGAAGCTTGGAGAGCATCCATCTGTCTGTAACCGAAAGTTCGGCCTTTTCATCCTTCATGTGCATACCGCAGAATCTCGAAATATTCCAGAACTTGGTTGCGAATCTTGAAGCGAATTCCATATCCTTCCACGAGAACCTCGAGTCCTTACCGTAAGCCCCGAGAAGCACGAGCCCTGCCCTCACAACATCCGCGCCGTGTTTTTCAAGCACCTCATCGGGTTCAACGACGTTTCCGAGACTTTTATGCATTTCCCTTCCGTCCGGACCGAGTACCATGCCGTTTATCAGAACTTCTTTCCACGGAATTTCACCAGTTTCGAGATAGCATCTGACAAGCGTGTAGTACGCCCAGGTTCTTATTATATCATGGCCCTGCTGCCTCAGCGACGTGGGATAGCAGTTATCAAAAATGGTATCGCCCCGCCAGTAACCCGAGACCACAAGCGGTGTTATTGAGCTGTCAACCCAGCCATCGCAGACGTCCTCCTCACCTTTAACCGTACCGCCGCATTTAGGACATTTTTCCACGGGCGGCTTTTCCCTGCTCGGATCGATAAAGGGTTTTCCCGGGATCGAGAAGTCACACTCCGTGCACACGAAAAACGGTATCGGCGTTCCGTAGACCCTCTGCCTTGATATTATCCAGTCCCAGTCCATGGATTTTATCCAGTTAACAAGCCTCGTCTTCATGTGCTCCGGGCTCCATCTTATTTTTTCTGCAAGCTCGAGTATCTTGTCGTTTAGTTCCCTTACCTTTATCACCCACTGCATTTTCGGTATGAATTCGATCGGCGACAAACAGTTCTGTCTTTCGGTATGGGACAGTACTCTGTGGGTTATTTTTTCCTCGCGTTCCACAAGACCCTCTGCTCCGAGCTCCTCTATTATTTTTATTCTTGCATCTTCCACGCTCAGGCCGGAAAATTTTCCGGCGTTTTCGTTAAGTGTACCGTTTTCGTTCACTACGTTTATTTCTGGCAGACCGTATCTTTTCTGCCATTTTATATCCGACTCGTCGCCGTAAGTACACAGATAAACCGCACCGGTCCCGAATTCAGGGTCAACATCCGGGTTTGGAATTATCTCAACCTCTCTGTTGAAAAACGGAACGATCGCTTTTTTTCCAACAAACGTCGTGTATCTCTCGTCCTGTGGATGAACGAAGATAGCCACACAGGCCGGCAGAAGCTCGGGTCTCGTGGTTGCTATGGTTATGTGTTTTTCTGAATCTTTAAGCGGAAACCTTATGTAGTAAAGGGTTCCTTCCTTTTCGACGTAGCCGACCTCGGCTTTTGCAAGAGATGTTTTACATCTCGGGCACCACATCACGGGATGTTTTACCCTTACGAGCAGGCCTTTTTCGTAAAGATTTATCAGAGTTTTCTGGACAAAACCCATGTATTCTTCTGTGTCCGTCGAATATTCCTGTGACCAGTCCGCGGAATAGCCCATCTCTATCATTTTCGACTTCATCCTCTCTATACATTTTTCGGTCCACTCCCTACAGGCTTTCAGAAAATTTTCCTTATCGTCCTTCGATATACCGTAGTGTTTTTCGACCTTGAGTTCTGTCGGCAGACCATGACAGTCCCACCCCTGCGGAAGAAGAACGTTGAACCCGCGCATTCTTTTGTATCTTGCAATAAGATCGTTCCACGTCCACCACAGCGCATGTCCCATATGAGGAACACCGGAAGTAAACGGCGGCGGCGTGTCTATAACGAAAACCGGCTTGTTGGAATCCCGTTTGAAGGAGAAAATTCCGCTTTTCATCCAAAATTCGGACACCCTTTTCTCAATTTCCTTGTGATCGAACCTTTTCGGCAATTCCATACATTCATTTTGAGAAATCCACAAATTAAAGCTTTTTGGTGGACCCGCTGGGAGCTCCGGGTATTCGAACCCAGAACCTCCGCCTTGCAAGGGCGGCGATTTCGGAATATTTCTTCCGTTGATCTACGGGCCCTTTAGTGCAGGCACCGCGGCTTATATGGATAAGGAGGTGATCCAGCCGCACCTTCCGGTACGGCTACCTTGTTATGACTTCACCCCCCTCGCGGACCCCTGATTCGACCCTGGCACACGTCACGCCAGAGCGGACTTGTCCAAGGCCTCATCAGGAGCCCACTCGGTTGGTGTGACAGGCGGTGTGTGCAAGGAGCAGGGACGTATTCAGCGAACGATAGTGACGTTCGCTTACTAGGGATTTCGGCTTCACGAGGGCGAGTTACAGCCCTCGATCCGAACTGAGGATGGGTTTAGGGGTTAGCTTCCCCTTTCGGGGTCGCATCCCACTGTCCCATCCATTGTAGGCCGCGTGTAGCCCAGGGGATTCGGGCCATACTGACCTACCGTCGCCCACACCTTCCTCTGGCTTTTCGCCAGCGGTCCCCCTAGAGTGCCCTGACTCCCGAAGGAGCCAGGTCGCAACTAGGGGCGTGGGTCTCGCTCGTTAACCGACTTAACGGCACGCCTCACGGTACGAGCTGACGATGGCCATGCAACACCTCTCAGCTTGTCTGGTAAGCCCTTCAGGCTGACCTTCATCCTGCTGTCTCCCCTGGTAAGATTTCCGGCGTTGAATCCAATTGAACCGCAGCCTCCACCCCTTGTGTGCTCCCCCGCCAATTCCCTTAAGTTTCAGGCTTGCGCCCGTACTCCCCAGGCGGCCCGCTTAACACCTTCGCTCCGGCACTGGGAATCCTCGCAGGATTCCCAACACCAAGCGGGCATCGTTTACGGCCAGGACTACCGGGGTATCTAATCCCGTTCGCTCCCCTGGCTTTCGTCCCTCACCGTCGGACCCGTTCCAGCCGGACGCCTTATGTGGAACCCTTCCGTCAACGCATCTGCGAAGCGGAAGGGTTGCGCCACAGGTGGTCCTCCCCGGATTAAAGGAAGGTACGTCCGGCGGCATATGCCACCGAACTTTTTACCCCTACCCGGGGAATACCTCCGGCCTCTCCCGGTCCCAAGGGCTGCAGTATCCCCGGCACGCCCGCCGGTTTGCCGGCGGATTTCACCAGGGACTTACAGCCCCGGCTACGGACGCTCTAGGCCCAATAATCGTGGTCACCACTCGCGGCGCGGGTATTACCGCGGCGGCTGGCACCCGTCTTGCCCACCGCTTATTCGCGGAGCTGTTTAGACTCCGCAAAAGGCCATGCAGAGCATGGCCACTCAGGGTCCCCTCCTCACCCATCTGGCGATTGGCATACGCCAATCGTTTCCAGGCATTGGGAAGGTTTCGCGCCTGCTGCGTCCCGTAGGACCTGCCCTCATGTCTCAGAGGGCATCTCCGGGCTCCCACTCTCATGGCCCGTACGGATTATCGGCTTGTCAGGTCGTTACCCTGACAACAACCTAATCCGCCGCAGTCCCATCCTCGGGCGGCCGAAGCCTTTCGCCGTCGGGACATTCCAGTACCCGACAGCTATAGGGGATTAATCCCAGTTTCCCGGGGTTATCCCCCACCCGAGGGTAGGTTGACTACGTGTTACTGAGCAGTTCGGCAGGCGCTTCCGAGGAAGCACCTTCGCCTCGCATGGCTTAGTCGGACCCTGATAGCGGTGACCTCCGGCAGGATCAACCGGAATTGTCGGGGGAGTTACGTCCCTGTATTTATCCACAGCCGCGGTGCCTGCATCGGAAAAGGCAGAAACCTTATCCTCATGTTTTTTCCCGTCCCTGAATAGATCGGTTCATTGCCGGAGAAACCAGCTCGCGATCCAACGCCGGACGGGATATCGTATTAATATAATCTGCACCAATCCTTTTTAAAGGTTTCGGTTCCTGTAAAGTCTTTTGGACCTATAATACCTGTAAAAATGTTTCACAACCTCTTCGCCAGAAACCTCCCAGAGAACCCGTGAAACAAACCCAAACTCCTTAGGTTTTAGAAGAGAAACCTTCTTTCTCAAAATTCTTGATCCTACAGCACTTGTTATTTTTTTATTCTCGCTTTCAGACAGGCCGTACTTCATGAGCGTCCGAATGGAATGTTTTAAGCTGGTATCCCTGAATACGAATAAATACCTCAGAACCTCTTTAAAAAAGTCCTCTGAAGGTATATTGAATTTCGGTGCTGTCTTTTTTATCTTAATTAATGCACACGAAACCTTGGGCTGCGGATAAAACGCGCTGCGCGGGACTCTTCTTAAAAATTTTACATCAGCAAGTCTCGAAATCTGAACGGAAAGTCTCGAATATCCCTTTTGACCGGGTTTGGCGCAAACACGCCGGGCGAGTCTTTCTTGACATAGAAGCACCGCAACATCGAAATCATACTCAAGGAATTTAAAAATCAGCGGAAGCGATACTCTAAAAGGCAGGTTCGAAACGATTTTATTGAAGTACGGATACTTTACGCGCACGGCATCGGAGTAGATGATTTCGATATTCTTGTATTTTTTCTGTAGCCCATCCAAAATTTTTTGAAACCTTGTGTCTTTTTCAATACCGATAACTTTTTTTGCTCTCTTGGCTAACTCTTCAGTAAGATTTCCGATACCTGGCCCTATCTCCAGAACCGTGTCTTTTCCGTTAATATCTGCACGTTTTGTTTCATATATGAGCAGGTATTTATCCGCAAGAAAATACTGGCCTTCCTCTTCCTTCGGTTTAATAGAATGTTTCCTAAGCTTCTCCCTGATTTTCATGATAGTTTCTTTAAACGAAAGTATATTTTCATTTTTCCGTTGCTTCGGTTACGTTTTCATTATTATCAGCAATAGCCCCCGGGCCGTTGGGCGTTGACTGTACGAGTAATCTGCGTACGATATTCACCTGAAAACGACGCCCCTTCTTATCAACTGCTTCGCCTTTTACTGTCCCTATAATACTCCATGATCCGGTTTTAAGTGCCGATGCTTCTACAAATATCTTCTTCACCTCACCTTCGGAAAGCATACCGCTCCATGTTAGATTACCGCTTATAATTTTAAAATCTTCAGGAAGTGAAAGTCCGATAACCAGGTTATTGAACCTCACTTTATAAGAAATTACTTCTAACTCTATTCTCAGTTTGTCTTTAGGGCCGATATTTAATGTTGTGTCATTGGCAACCACAACACCATTAACTTTCAGGTAAACGTCAAAAGTCTTTTCAAGATGGGTAGGGGATGGTGTCGGGTTCTGATGTGAAACCCAGATAACAAGGAGTCCTATAGATAAAATAACAAATAAGGTGAGGGCCATCCGGCCTTTTCTCATAATCTGAATTTGTAAAACCTTTATAAATTTCTTCTAATGTTATTTTAATATGGTTAGGAAGTCGAAGGGTAGGCACAGAAGGACCAGGGAAAAATTCAGAAAAAGCCCGAGGGACAAATTCACGGTCACCCGATACCTTCAGAAATTTGAGATAGGCGAAAGGGTGTCCATAGTAATCGATCCGTCCTCACAGTCGAAGCCTTTCAGAAGATTTTACGGCAGAATCGGCAGGGTAATCGGAAAAAGAGGCAGGGCATACATAGTCGAGATAAAGGATGGTGACGCGATAAAACAGGTGATAACAACTCCGGAACATCTGAAAAGGGTGTGAGTATGAAAGTTATTGATATGGAACCGGTTCCCATGGCAACCGCAAAGGAGATCATGGAATCCAAGGAAGGTGAGCTCGGCTACGAGCAAAAACTCGCCCTGGAGCATCTCAGAAAATTCACGAAGCTCGATAAAGAAAAGGCCGAGAAGCTTGCCGAAGAGCTTTCAGGCATTCTCAGGATGTCGAAAGAAACGCTGATGCAGATAGTGAACCTTCTTCCAACGACACCGGACGAAGTAAGAATGCTTTTCGCAAAGGAAAGATTTTCTCTGAAAGAGGAAGAGATAGCAAAAATCATAGAAACCGTTAAAAAATATATCTGAGGTGTTTTGAATGGTTCTTAAAGACGAATTTGTAATAGTATTGGATTTTCTACCGCACGGCCACCCCGTGGGAAAACCGGAACCGATAGCGCAGGTTATAGGCGAAAAGTACTTTTCGCTTCTCGAAGTCGTTCTCAGAGAAGGCGTCACTGTAAAACCCGGGGACCGGCTGTATATAGGTCCCGGAAAGAGGGAGGAAGTGGATCATATAAAAAAGAGGATAACCGCAAAGGATCTCACGAACTTTGCAAGATCCGAGCTTCCCCACGTGGTCGAGGAGATAGTCAAAAAAGATGAAAAGCGATTTGTTGATTTTTTCAACAAAGCTCAGCCGATAACCACCAGACTGCACCAGCTCGAACTAATTCCCGGTGTCGGAAAAAAACACATGTGGGATATAATAAACGAGAGAAAAAAATCTCCCTTCAAGGACTTTCAGGACCTAAAAAACAGAATAAAGCTTCTCCCTGACCCAAGGGCGTGTATAATAAAAAGAATACTCGAGGAATTAGAGGACGGGGATGACAGGTACAGGCTTTTCGTTTCGGGACCTGCGCCGAAGAAGATATAAAGGTCAGCACTTCCTGACCGATGATTCGGTGCTCAAAAGAGAGGTCGAATACGCACGCGTTTCGAAAAAAGATATCGTGCTTGAAATAGGTGCCGGGCCGGGAAATCTTACCGAGCATCTCTCCAGAGCAGCAGGTAAGGTCATAGCTGTCGAAAGCGATGATTATTACGTTAGCTTACTGAGATCTAAAGAGCTGAAAAATGTTGAAATAATTCACGGGGATGTGATGAAAGTAGAGCTTCCCGAGTTCAACAAGGTCGTTTCGAACATCCCGTATTATCTGTCGAGCCCCATAACGTTTCTTCTCTTTCGTAAAAAATGGGACGTGGCCGTGCTCTGCTACCAGAAGGAATTCGGCGAAAGACTTGTCGCAAAACCCGGGGATAAAAACTACTCGAGAATAAGCGTGGCAGCTTCCTATTACGTCAGGGCCGAAATAATGGAAGTCGTTCCCCGCGAGAAATTTTTTCCCAAACCCAAGGTGGATTCGGTTATAGTGAGAATGTACCCGGACAGGAAGAATATCGAAATAGACTGGGACATCGTTAGAAAAATATTCTCGCACAGGAAAAAAACCGTGAAAAACGCGCTCAGAAGCTCCGGGCTGAAGTTTTCGGGCATACCCGAAAATATTCTTAAAAAACGTGTGTTCCAGTGCTCGCTCGAAGAAATTTCGATGATATCAGGGTGTGCAAAATGATATATTTTCTTCTCCTGATCGCTCTTGTTCCGTTGCTCGGTCTGATAGTTTCGTTAAGATCATCGGCCTTTCTCGGGATATCCGTCGGTATACTTGCCGGCGTTTCCTTTCACCTACTTGTGTCGTCCCAATTCATTTTGCTCTTTCCCGTAGGATTTATCTTTTTTTATCTCTGCGAAAAGTTTTTGTGGCGCCACTGCCATGAAGAAGGATGTAAAATTCATCCCGTGAGCTATCTGACTCTTTTGGGTGATGCGATCCATTCGTTTGTAAACGGTGTGATCATAGCTTCTGCCTTCCAGCTTTCCTTCGCCTCAGGTGTCCTTGCCTTTCTTGCCGTGTTTCTTCATGCTGTCCCGCATCAAATGGGGAACCTTTCAATTCTCATCGCCGGCGGCATGAAAAAAACAAGGGCGGTGATGCTGAACACGCTTTCATCGCTTCCCGTCCTGGCCGGTGCGGTGTTGCTGATCGATCCAAGATTAGTTGTGCCGTTCGGTGCCGGCGGTTTCGCGTATATTTCCTCGTCCGATTTTTTACTCAGAAAAATAAAAAAGCATCACGTACTCCTCGGTTTCGCGATCACTTTCCTGCCTTCGTTAATTTTTCCTTTATAACGCGCGATAACTCGGCGAGGTCCGGAAGGTATTTCTCAAAAACACGGACATCGTTTTCTGGTGGAAGAACGTATAGCTCGTCCCCCTCTCTGAAGTTTCTGCCAACCACACCGCCTTCTATGGATACAGCCCCCCTGTCTCCTGCAGCAAGCTCGGGGACACTGACTCCTTCTTTCTGAATTTCCTTGATCTTACCCACTTCCTTTCCGGGTTTCACAACCACGGACCCGGGCTTCAGAACACCGGATATCACTTCAACGCCGACTATCGCAGGTGATGAAACTCTGAAAACGAATCCGGGTAGCACCCTGAAAACGCACGGATACGTGACTTCTGAAAGCGCCCTTCTTTTTTCCTCTTCTTCCTTTTCTTCAATCCATTTATCGTATTCCTCCACGAGCCTGTAGATGACGTTATTTTCTATTATCTTCACGCCCCTTGAACTGGCTTCTTCCCTTGCCGCCCTGTCCACGGAAACGTTGAAGGCTATGACCACGCCGAACCTGTTTGAAGCAAGAATGATATCGCTTTTCGTTACCGCGCCTACCTCGGCTTTTTTTATCGGAACGTTCTTTTCTTTCATGAGTTTAACAACCGCCTCAAGACTTCCGAGTGTATCGGCTTTAACCACCACGCCTTCACCGGAGAGTTCGAGTCTCCTTCTTATCATCTCGCTTAGTTTTTTCCTCGCCTGTTCCACGTCCTTTTTATCGGAAACGCACACGAACGGTGTACCGGCTACAACCTTCTCCAGACCCGGAGCAGAAACCTTGACGCCGCAGGCAGCCGAAACCCTGTCCACGGGAATGAACTTTTTTTCTGTACGTATCTCCGAAAGAGGCGGCGGAATGAAGAGCGCGCGTATCTTTGTTGTGTTGCCGTCTTTGAAAACCATGTAGTCGCCCTTCTTTATCTCGCCGTCCGTGAGAAGAACATCAATCGTGATACCCATGCCTTTGGTTTCCTTCACCTCCAGTACGGTGCCCGAGGCTATTTCTGATTTAACCGTGATTCTCTCCCTGAGGAACGCCTGCGAAAGACCTCCCAGAACCATTAAAAGCTCTGGTATCCCCTCGCCCGTGGCGCCGGAACACGGAACTATTGCAACGGTTTTTCGGAAATCCCTTACCCTGTCGAATCTCTCGGACTCGAACCCGTGCTCGAGGAGCTGGGCAACGAGGGAATATATTCTGTTTTCAAGTTCCTGTTTTACGTTCTCAGGCTGCACAGCGAAAGACTCGAGAAACGGGCTGTCCTCCTTTGGTATCCATCCCCGGATTTTATCTATTTTGGTTGCGGCAACAACAAACGGCGTTCTGAATTTTTTTAGAAACTCCAGGGATTCCACGGTTTGCGGTTTCATACCTTCGTTTACATCTATGACGAGAACGGCAAGGTCGGCGCATTTTCCGCCTCTTTCGCGGAGGGTCGTAAATGCCTCGTGCCCGGGCGTATCGAGAAAGAGTAGCCCCGGAATTTCGAGCTTTATGTTCATCTTTTTCATCAGATCGCCGGATATCTCTTCTATAACGTCCTTCGGGACCGATGTACATCCCACATGCTGTGTTATCAGCCCCGGCTCTTTTGAGGCAACACTCGTCTTCCTTATTCTGTCTAGTAGAGTGGTTTTTCCGTGGTCCACGTGACCCAGAATACAGACTATGGGTTGTCTGAGCACCAAAACACCTCCAGCGAATTTTTATTAATTAGTTTTTCTAAGATTTAAAGCATGTTCAAAAACGAATACGATGTTGTTATAGTCGGTGCCGGGCCGGGCGGCTCCGCGACCGCAAAGACCTGCGCTGAGAGAGGGCTCGATGTTGCCGTGTTTGAAAAGAGACAGGAAATAGGAAGCCCTAAGAGATGTGCAGAGGGTCTTTCATCGGATGCGGTCGAGCTTCTCGGTCTGAAAATACCCTCGAAATGTATAGCTCAAAAAATAAACGGTGCTCTCATCTATGCACCGAACGGAAAGTGTATTGAAATAGATTACGGAAGAACGGCCGGTTACATATTAGAAAGAAAAGTCTTTGACAAATGGCTTGCCGAAGAAGCCGTGAGGGCGGGTGCGAAGGTCTTTTCCAAAACCAAGGTGACGAACGTTGTGAAAAAATCCGGATTCGTTCGAGGTGTAAAGATAAATTTTGAAGGAAAAAAGATGTCCGTTAAATCAAAGGTAACCGTTGCAGCGGACGGTGTCGAAAGTAAAATTTCAAGACTTGCCGGTCTTAACACCACGAACAAACTCGTTAACATCGATTCCGGCTATCAGTGGGAGATGGTCGGCATCGATCTCGAGGATCCGAAAAAAATAGTGCTTTACTTCGGCAACTCGATAGCGCCGCGCGGATACGTGTGGATATTCCCGAAAGGCAAGGATAAGGCAAACGTGGGCATAGGAGTAGCGATGACAAAAAAACCTGCAAAGGAGTACCTGGAAAGATTCGTCGAATCGCGACCCGAGCTGAAAAAGGGAAGCATAACCGAAGTCAACAGCGGTGGAATACCCGTAGGCGGGTTTCTCAGAAACATGGTGCTCAACGGATTTCTCGTCGTGGGAGATGCCGCGCATCAGGTAAATCCGATACACGGCGGTGGAATGAAGGAAGCTACAATTGCAGGAAGAATAGCCGGTAACGTTATTGCTGACTCCGTTGAAAAAGGTGATGTATCGAAAAAATCGCTTGGAAAATACAACGAGTTGTGGTGGAAGCAGAGAGGTGTGCATCTTGAAAAAATAGAGAAGCTCAGGCAGGTGTTCGAAAAACTGAGCGACGAAGAGCTCAACGAGCTGGTAGATTACCTGAAAGGCGAGGACCTTGTTGAATTTTCGAGGGGAAGAAAGCTCACGAGACTTGCGAAGCTTCTCATGAAAAAACCAAAACTAATTAAACTTGCAAAACATCTTCTTTAATATGTTATACCTTGTGGGCGGCGGACTGAAAGAAACCGATCTGAGCCTTGAGGCAGTGGAGATTCTGAAATCAACCGAGTGTTACTGTGAAACGTACACATCCTATTATCCGGTCGAAAGGGTTGAAAGAATACTGGGTAAAAAGATAAAACGCCTGGAAAGAAGCGACCTGGAGGAAAAGCTTCCCGATTTTCTCAGAAAGGCAAAAAATGCGGACGTGTCTCTGCTCGTTCCCGGGGATCCCCTTGTTGCAACAACACATATCAATATCCTGATTGAAGCTCGTAAGATGGGTCTTCCCGTGAAGGTGGTACACGGTGTCTCGGTATTTTCGGCGATTGGTGAGGCCGGTCTTCAGATATACAAATACGGAAAAACGGCAAGCATACCGTTCAGCGGCCATCTAGAAAACGTCAGGGAAACCGTGAGGGAAAACAAAGAGCGCGGCCTGCATACGCTTCTTCTTCTGGATAAACAAGAAAGGCTCATGACGGTATCAGAGGCTGTAAAACTTCTGATAGAAGCTAACGTTATTCAGGAGTCCGAAAAAATAATAGCCGTTTCGGTTTCCGGACGCATCGTGTACAGGAAGGCGCGTGAACTCTTGAAATTCGATTTCCCGGTACCGGCTTCTCTGGTAATACCCGGGAAGCTCCATTTCATTGAAAAGGAGTTTCTTGAAATGCTTGGTGGGTAAATGGAGGTCGAGGAGGAAACCGAAAAATGGAGAAAGAAACTTGAATCGTTAAAGATCGTGGCCCTGACAGAGGAGGGAAAATGGATGCTTGAAAACATTGAGGCTTATCTTTCCGATTCGAAGTATTTCAAAGGTCTCAGAGCATTCGAAGCCGTGATCTGGGCCTGGGCATTCTTCGAAATAGGTCTTGAACTCGGGCACCTCAAAGCAGAGAAAAAATATTAATTAACCTCACAAATTAAATTTATGGCTCTTGTTGACATAATCGTTGGTAGAGAAAGGGAGGACATCGAAAAATACGGTTCAAAGGGCTGCATTTTTCTCGGTAAAAATGTTGTTGGTTCGGGTGAGGATGCGCATTTAACAAACAGAATACTGATGGACGTTTCGAGACCTCATGTGGTCCTCATAGCCGGTAAAAGGGGTTCTGGTAAATCGTATACAGGCGCTGTTATCGCTGAGGAAATTATGAACCTTCCTGAGGAGATCAGAGAAAACCTTTCCTGTCTCCTGATCGATACCATGGGTATATTCTGGAGTATGAAAAGCCCGAACGAGAGGGATATAGCTTTACTTTCGGAGTGGGGTATCAAACCAAAGGGATTTCCGGTACTGAATTTCGTCCCTGCCGGCTTCATCACCGAATACGAAAAGGCCGGTATAGGTTATGACGGCGTGCTTGCGGTAAAACCTTCCGAACTCACCCCAGGCGACTGGCTGTTTACGTTTGGTTTTGATCTCACGCATCCCCTGGGCATACTTCTGGAAAGGGTTCTCCGAAAGCTTCAGGGAAGGGAATACACGATAGATGATATAATAAACGAAATCCGCTCGGATAACAGAAGCTCGTCCAGGGAGAAGCTCGCCCTTGAAAACAGGTTTCTGGCCGCATCGGACTGGGGTATTTTTTCCGAGGAGGCGACGCGGGTCGAAGAACTTCTGAAGCCTGGCGCGGCAAGTGTACTTGATGTCTCACTTCAGGACAGACCAGTGAGAAACCTTCTCCTTTCCATAATTTCAAGAAAAATCTACGAGACAAGGGTCTTCGCGAGAAGAGAGGAAGAAATTGCAAGAATCCAGGGTACAACTGAAAGAAATGTGCCGATGGTCTGGATAATAATAGACGAGGCTCATCAGTTCGTGCCGTCTGACAGGGAGACCGTTGCCACGGGACCGCTTCTCACGCTCGTAACCCAGGGTAGACAGCCCGGTATTTCGTGTGTCTTCATAACCCAGAGACCGAACAAACTGCACGAAACCGTCATCACCCAGGCGGACATAGTTATCTCACACAGACTCACCGCAAAATCCGATCTCGATGCACTTGGTTCGATAATGCAGACCTACCTTCTCGAGGATATAAAAAAATCGATTTCGAGGCTCCCGAGAAAAAAAGGCTCCGGAATAATTCTTGACGACAACTCGGAAAGGCTCTATACAGTTCAGGTAAGACCAAGACAGAGCTGGCATGCAGGCGAAAGCCCGATAGCCATTCAGGGATGAAGCATGTCCGTATCGCACCCGTTTCTTAAAAAGAATAAAATAGAAAAAAGGATATATCAGGAAGAGATAGCAAAAAAAGCTGTTTATAAAAACACCCTCGTTGTTCTCCCAACGGGTCTCGGAAAAACCGTGATAGCCGTTCTGGTTGCTGCCGAAAGGTTGAGAAAATATCCCGGCTCAGGGGTACTCGTACTCGCACCCACGAAACCGCTTGCCTCCCAGCACGCAAGGACCTTTTCAGAACTCATGGAAGCCGAGGTATCCCTGGTAACAGGTTCTGTGCCTAAAAACAAAAGGAAGGAGCTCTATCGAAGCGACGTCGTAGTTGCCACCCCGCAGACGGTGGAAAACGACCTGGACATAATAAACCTCGGTCGTTTCAGTCTTCTCGTGGTGGATGAAGCCCACAGATGCGTGGGAAAGTACGCATATACGAATGTTGTGAAGAAATATATCGAACTTTCGAGCTATCCCAGAATCCTCGGCCTAACCGCGTCGCCCGGAGCATCGAGGGAAAAAATAAGGGAAATATGTAAAAACCTGTGTGTCGATCATGTCGAGTTGAGGACAGAAGAGGATGAAGATGTTAAGCCGTACTTAAAGGGTTTCGAAATATCGGTTGTCAGGGTAAACCTCGCCGGCCCTGTGTTGAAAGCAAGGGACGTGCTGAAAAACAAACTCAGGGAAAGGATAGATACCCTGAAAGATTACGGTTTCAGGGTTTTTTCCAAAAAAGATGTCATCCAGCTGCAGAAAAACACCGACGACTTCCGGGTCTCGCTGATCTGCGCTGAAGCGATAAAACTGTGGCATCTCATCGAGCTTCTCGAAACACAGAGCCCCGATGCTGCAATGAAGTTTTATCTCTCGCTGGACCGAGCAAGACCATCGGAAAGAAGCATTCTTGATGATCCCGAAATTCGCGGTGCGATGAATATGCTTGCCGGGACGGAGCATCCAAAAATGAAGGAGCTCGTGAACATAGTTAAAGACGAAATGGAAAGGAATCCTGAAGCGAGAATTATAGTATTTTCGCATTTCAGGGATAATATAGAAAAGATAAAAAACGTCCTTTCGCCGCACTGCTCGGTTGCCTGCCTGGTAGGACAGTCCGGTGAACGGGGACTGACACAAAAAGAACAGATAGAGACGATAAAAAAATTCGAGAAAGGCGAATTTTCATGTCTTGTCACATCACCTGTTGGTGAGGAGGGTCTTCACATACCATCCGTGGACATCGGAATATTCTACGACTCGGTTCCCTCAGAAATAAGAACCATACAGCGCAGGGGAAGGGTAGGCCGCGTGAAAATGGGAAAGGTCATTTTTCTCGTGACGCGCAAAACAAGGGACGAGGCGTATTTCTACATAGCGAGGAGGAAGGAACGTAAGATGAAGGAGATACTGAAAAACATGGGAAGAAAGGAAAGTCTGCTGGATTTCATCTGAGCCTTTTAAAGGCGAACTCGAGTCCGTAAGACTTTGCGGTTTTTTCGCACACCTCCATGAGCCTGTTCTCGGCTTTTTTAGGATCCTTTGAAGTTGTCCATACCATGTATCTTGGCGCGGAGATATACGAAACCTTGAAGCCGTTCTTCTCGAGCTCCCTGAGGTATTTTTTTATTATCTCTATGCCGTTCGGGTCGAGTGTTCTGATTTCTATTTCAGCCTTTACCTCGGTTTCCTTTATCTCTATGGATTTTTCCGCGGTTTTTCTAACGATTTCCACTATCTTTTTTTCTATCCCTTTTCTCTCGAGAACTTCCGGTTGCGTCAGTGAAATTTTGAAACCCTCGTACATCTCGCCGAATATTTTTTGAAACGGAAATCCAATTTTCTCGTAAGCCTCGTCCATGCTCATTCCTGTTTCCTTGCTTATGAGCTCGAGCATTTTTTCTGCCTTCTGTTCCCGCTTGAACTCCTTCAGCTTCTCCTCGGCCTCTCTCTTACTAACCCGCTTCAGGCTAAGGGAAATATGACCGGATTTTTCATCGACTTTCATTACCAGAGCCACGACCTGCCTCCCTTCCTTGAGAAACTCCCTGATGTCCCTTACCCATTTTCTTGCAACCTCGCTTATATGGACCATCCCTGTTTTATCGTATTCCTCAAGATAGATGAATCCAGAGTACGGATTGATTTTTGTCACCTTTCCTACAACCAGCTCGCCTTCTTCTGGATAATCTCTGTATTTTCTTACCATACCATCACCAAAAGCATTAAATAATACCGGATTCCTTGTATTTATATGCTACCCCTTGCCTGTATAGAAAGAATAGCCAGAAAAGCCGGTGCTGAAAGGATATCAAAAGAAGCGCTGATCGAGCTGCAGAAGACCATAGAAATAATTGCCGAGGAGCTCGTGAAGGAAATATCCGAGGTTTCGCGCCACGCCGGAAGGAAGACCGTGAAAGCCGAAGATGTCAGGTTGGTTGCCGGAAAGGAGGTTTAGTTTATATCCGAAACCGTAAGGACTGTGAGCCCCTCCGGGACCTTTATTTTTCCTCGGATTTTCATCCCGGCCACGCATTCTATGCCTTTCTGAAATGCAAGGTTCACTATTTTCTGATCTATCTCACCGTCGAAAACCAGATATTTCGCTTCGACCTCACCCAGAGCGGAAAACATTTCCTTGACCGGGACCTTACCGAGTATCTCGAAATCCTGCCCGAGGAAGCATGCCGCCCTGGTTCCGGTGAGATCCGTTAGAACCGAGCCTATTTTTTCCTTGATCTCCCTGCTGACAGGTTTTTTCCTCTGTGTCTGCTGTTTTCTCGGTTTTTCTGTGTGTTTTTCCGTGTACTGATCAACCGGGACCTGGTCCCTGAGAGCTTTGTATATCTCCTTTTTCGTGAGTTCCTCGACCTCCTTTCCTCTCGGTGCTCTCGCAACGAAGTCTATGTCGCAAACCTCGAGAAGTTCCTTCAGTATCAGATCGCCGCCGCGGTCGCCGTCAAGAAAAGCCGTGGTGATCTTCTGTTTTGAAAGGTCTATTATCGCCTGCGGTATCGATGTTCCTTCTATCGCGATTACGTTTTTTATTCCGGCTCTAAGGAGATTTATAACATCCGCCCGTCCCTCGACGATTATAATGGAATCGTACGACTCGATGTTCGGACCGCATGAAAGTCCCTGATAACTCGTTACCTCGCTGGCCCTCACAGCTTCTTTTATCTGCTCGGTTATATCCTTTTCCAGACCGTAATCGAACATTTTCGAGAGAAGTTCCTTTGCCCTTTCTATAACGTATCTTCTTTTTTCAGCACGCACATCCTCTATTTTTTCAACAACAACCTTTGCGTTACACGGACCTACTCTCTCTATGGTTTCGCAGCATGCGGCTATGAGAGCGGTTTCACTTGCATCGAGCGACGACGGTATGGTTATCTTACCGGAAACCTTTCCGTTGGTTGTTTTGAGGGTTACTTCTATTCTTCCTATTCTTCCTGTTCTCTGAAGCTCCCTTAAATCCATATCAGGCCCGAGAAGCCCCTCGGTCTGACCGAATATCGCCCCTATCACGTCTGGTTTTTCCACAACCCCGTTTGCCTCGAATTTCGCGATTATCGTGTATTTTGAATTCGACTGCGCAAGTTTGCTCATGAACATCACCTTTCAGTTTTTTGAACGATTCAATAGTTACGAAACCTGCCTTTATACTCAGTTTTCTTATTTTATTCCTTGTTTTGTGATCCACCCGGAGAAAGAGAGACAGCCTTTTTGCTATTTTTTCACCTTCCCTGTCGAAGTCCGTTAAAACCACCACCCGTTCCGAACCGAACCTCTCGCTGAACGTACCGATATCCTTTCCGCTTATGTCGTATACACGGCTGAAACCTAGTGAGCATAACGCCTTTTTGTCCCTTTTACCTTCAACTATTACGGTTCTTTTTCTGATATCCTGGAGTGCATCCAGCAGTTCGGCTATCTCCCTTTCTCCCATTTCTATCGGCCCGCCGGAACACCGGAACTCATTCCCAGCGCCGCGCGGTCGTACCGGCTGACCTAACGGGCCATAAAAATATTCTGAGAAGGACTATTTAAATCTTCACTCCGAAGAACAGGTTTCACAAATCCATCTACCGTTAACGAGTTTAAGCTCTTCTGTGTAGTTTCCACACAGCTCGCACTCGCCTTCCTGGGACGGCTCCTCAACAACAGGTGGCGGTGTCAGTTTTTCCTTAAAAATTTCTATCATTGCCGGTGCCACCGCAAGAATTTCTCTTACCGAGATGAAACCGACCAGCCTGTCGAAACTCGTTACCGGAAGCTGTTTGTAGCCGTATTTGACCATTATTTTTGCGGCCGTGAGTATATCATCATCCACAGAACACGTCACGAGTTCGTTGCTCATTATATCCTTTACCGAAACTTCTTCCGGTTTCAGATTTTCGGCAACAACCTTGTTCGTCATATCCTTCCGTGTAACTATCCCTACTGGTCTGTCGCCCTTAACGACAACAAGACTTCCCACGCCTTCATCCCTCATTTTTAAGGCTGCCTCGAAAACCGTGTTATCCGGTTTTATCGTAATGACTCTGTTAACCATGGCATCCTTTACCTTTATTTCTTCCTCCATAGAATTAGATTCGTCTGTCTTATTAATAAATCTATCCCAGTCTGTTAAGCGAACTAAGCATCGGTTCAAGGTCCATCGTGGTGACCGCTATGGGTATACCCTCCACCTCACCTATTCTTGCAGCAAGTTCATCGACATCTCTTATACCGTGAAGCACGACAAGTCCCGGTTTGAGATTCGTTACCTTTATCGCCACCATAGGACTTCTTCCCCTCCTGAGGGAAGTGAATATAAGGCAGCGTTCGGTTGTGTAGCCGTAAAGTTTTATCATGTCTTGTGTAGGAAGATCTGTTATTGCCTTTAAACTGTCTATCACCGTGTATCCGTATATCTTTCTCTCCGCCATATCTTTTCTCACAACGATTCTGGCACGAATCGCGGAGCAGAATTCCTTTATGGGAACGGGTTTCATGAATTCTTTGAGATCTATTATCGCTTCGGAGAGGACGGTCTCTTCCGGAAAGCTTGAAAAGTATTTTATAACGTTTCCCCCTGTTTTTTCATCTATGGATATCAGGGCATCAACAATCCTTTTTATTATCCCTATACCAGGTGATTTTCTCCTTCCTGATTCGTAATCGGAAATCACCGAAGGCATGACGTGCATTTCATCGGCAAGTCTTCTTTGCGATATTCGAAAAATATTTCTCCATTTTTGAATGGTTTTCCCCGGATCGTCGGAAAGAACTATCTCGCCGGCTATTTTCTTTGCCATGGTCTCTTTCGTGAATCTGCGTTCATCCATGTCGAGCACCATATTCGACTATTAAAGTATTCTTCGAAAAACTATAAATAGTTTACCTCTCTTGTCTTCAGATTTATTTCAGCCGTTTTCGATGAAACCGACACGATCGTTGTTCCCTTGTAATTCAGCGTTTCATCTTTTCCGGTTGTCAAGAAAACATCCGGGACTGTTCTGATAATTTTATCCGTAAAAACGTTTCCGGGTTCAAGCGTTCTTCTTTTAAGCAATTCGAGACCCGTAAAACCGGTTTTGTTTCTGTAGACAAGTATTTTCACCGATTCGATCGTGAAAAAGTCGTATTCAGGATTGACATCTTTCACGGATATATCTTCACCGGAATATTTTATTTTAAATTCTCTTTCGGTCACAACAGCGTTTTTAACAGGAATATCCGGAAAATAAACCTTTTTAGCAAAAAGTATCCCGTTGTTGACAATACCGGAAACTCCGATAACATCATCCTCCACCAACCGCGGACCGTTTTTTATGACTGTTTTTATAAATCCTGTGGGATCTTCAAGAAGAATGTAGTCCTTCTCTATTTTTGCAACCATACCTATGGTGTAGACTTCACCGAACTTGCAGGACGATATCGAAACCGGTACGTTTTTTTCAGCGAGTATTTTTCTGAAAAATTCAAAATAATCCATATAAATTTTACTCAGTTCTTCGGGTGTTATTTTTTTGAAAAGCAGTACATCCTTTCTTTCCAGGACCGCCTTGTTTTTATTTTCCAGAAATTTCTTGAGATTTTCGAATTCGTCCGGCGAAAGTTTTTCCAGATCCTGGAGAACATCTTCGGGTACGATCACCCCAATCTTCACGAGATCCTTCACGTACTTCACGTGAATACCTCTGAAAGATAGTTTTTTATTTTTTCCAGCGTTGAGTCCGCGAGGTTCAGGGTTATTATTCTCGTCCTTCCGTACCTACCAAGGGAAATTATCTTTGTGGAAATTATATCGAAAAGGTCCAGCTCGGCTATGAGATCCGAAACCCTTCTCTGGGTCAGAATTTTCATTCCATATTCCCTACAGAGTTTTGAATACTCGTTAAAGACATCGCCTGTTTGAACCTCTTTCCTGTTTTCAAGCAATCTCAGTATCGTGTATAGCACAAGCTGGCTCTGTTTTGGCTGGGTTTTTATTATTTCCAGAAATTTATCGGTATCGATTTTTTCCTCTGCCATATCCACGTGTTCTATTTTAACCTTTGGAGAACCGCTTCTCTCGGCGATTTCACCCGCCACCCTAAGAAGATCCAGCGCCCTCCTTGCATCACCGTGTTCCTGTGCGGCAAGCGCGGCGCATTTTTCTATAACACCTTCTTCCAACACACCTTCGGAAAAAGCAAGACGTGCCCTTTGGATGAGAATATCCTTAAGCTGGAGTGCATTGTAAGGTGGAAAAATCAGTTCTTCTTCGGAGAGAGACGACCTCACCCTCGGATCCAAAGATTCTATAAAACCAAGCTTGTTCGTGATACCTATAATGGATAATTTCGAATTTTTAAGCTCCTGATTTACTCTGGTTAGCGTGTAAAGAATATCACCATCCGTTTTATCGGTTAAAACATCTATTTCATCGAGTATGAGTATTATAACCTTTCCTTCGCCTTCTATTGTCTCGATAAAGAGATTGTATACCATATCCGTCGGTAAACCCGTAAAAGGAACCTCTTTACCGAGCTCCTTTGTTATGGTCGCGAAAAGTCTGTACTTCGTATCCGAACCCTTTAATTTACAGTTTATGTAAACGGTTTTAACATTTCCGTTGGATCTTTTAACGAGTTCTCTTGTAACATAAAGCGAAACAAGGGTTTTTCCGGTGCCACATCGACCGTATATAAAAACATTACTCGGTTTCGAACCAAGGAGAGCCGGGGCAACTATTCTTGCAAGCTCGTTTATCTGTTTTTCCCTATGCGGAATCGTATCGGGTGTAAACGATATCGAAAGGACGTCTCTGTTTTTAAATATACAACTCGCCCTCATAAAATCCGAAAAGATTTTATCCAGGCTCATGGATGTTTTATAGGAAATGAAGGTATAAATTATTTTCTGCACGTTAATTTCATCTGGAAATGAAGGTCGGTTTCCTGTGGAGTTACCCGTTAATTTCGTGTGGAAACGGTTTAAAATAAAAAGTATAAAATATATTTTAATAACACTGTTATAACATATCTTTGACTTAGTAGAAGCGAAAAAGGTTTGTTTCCACAGGAAATAACGGGGTAAGATATCTACTCGTGTATAGAAAAAGGTTTTAATTTCAGATACAAATCAAAATGATATGAAACTCCGGTTAATTATTCTGGATTGTGATTATATACAGGTTAACGGTAAAACGGTTGTGAGAATTTTCGGTAAGACCGAGGACGGTGAGCCGGTTTGTGTTTTTACAAACGGGTACAGACCTTATTTCTATCTGGATACCGATGATATCGAAAATACAAGGTATGAAATAGAAAAAATGGGGCTCGATGTTGAGATTGTTGAGAGAATACCTCCGAAAGGTTTTTCGAAGCCGAAAAAGGTTTTAAAAATCTACGGTAGAGATCCGTCGAAAATCCCTGAAATCCGAAAAGAATGTGAGAAATTCGGAACGGTTTACGAGGCGGATATTCTTTTTAAATACAGATACATGGTCGATCACGGATTGAAGGGTATGTGTTGGATAGAGGCAGAAGGAAAGTTCATAAACACACAGACCGTTAAGTGTAAAGCTTTTGAGGCTGAGAAGATATTCCCTGTGGATAAACACGATTATCCGGATTTCAAATATCTCTCACTCGATATTGAGTGTATACCGGAAGAGGAAAGAATACCGGACCCTGAAAAGGATAGTATAGCCATAATCTCTTTAGCCTTTTACCCTGAATACAAAGGTAGAAAAACACTCGTTCTGGTCAAAAAACCGATAAACGGAGGAGAAATTCTTGGATTTTCGTCTGAAGAAGAAATGTTGATGAAATTTCTTGATATAATAAGAGATTTCGACCCGGATATTATACTGGGCTATAACATCAATAATTTCGACCTTCCCTATATAGTTAAACGACTCGAGGTTCTCGGGCTGCCAAGGGATCTAGGTAGAAGTGAAAAGAGCGTTTTTATAAAAAATCTGCAGAACGGTTCCATCCCGACAATTTCGGGTAGAGTGGTTGTCGACCCCTACGAAATCATAAGACGAGATCCAAGAATAAGGTTCAGAAGATACGATCTTGATACAGTGTGCACCGAGATGTTGGGTGTCGGTAAAAAGGAGATGGACGGATTCAAAGAGATGAGAGAGCTGTGGTTTTCCGGTAACGAAGGTGTTAGAAGATTCATAGAATATTCGAGAACCGACGCTGAGCTGGTTTTAAGGCTTGTTATAGAGAAAAACCTTTTGGATAAGTTTTTTGAGCTCTCCAGAATTTCCGGGGTTCTCCTGCAGGATTGTTTCGGCGGGCAGACACAAAGACACGAATGCAGACTGTTACACGAATTTTATAAAAGAAAAATACTCATGCCATGTAAACCTTCAGAAAAAGAAGTTAAGAAATATTTAGAGGAAAGAATAGTTAAGGGCGCACTTGTTTTAGAGCCGGATATAGGCTTGCATAAAGATGGGTGTGTACTCGTACTTGATTTTGCGAGTCTGTATCCATCGATAATAAGGACGTTCAATCTCTGTCCTACAACTCTGGTAAGGAACAACGAAGAGGTGGATTCGATTACAACTCCCGTTGGTGCAAAATTCGTTAAACCCGAGATAAGGGAAGGCGTGTTTCCCTGTATCCTGAAGGAGTTGATAGAGACGAGGAAAAAGGTTAAAAAGGAGATGAAAAGTGAGACAGATCCCGAGAGAAAAAGACTCCTCAATGCAAAGCAGCTGGCACTCAAGGATATGGCAAATTCACTTTACGGTTATACCGCCTATCCGAGGGCAAGACTTTTCATGCTTGAAGTTGCAAACTCCATAACCGCGTTCGGTAGAGAAAATATAGAGAAAACCAAAAGACTGATAGAGAAGGAGTTCGGTGTCAAGGTTCTTTACGGTGATACTGACTCGGTTTTTGTTAAAACAGATATAAAAGACCTTGAAAAGGCGTTTGAACTCGGAGAAAGAATATCGGAGTTCATAACCGAAAAACTTCCGGGTGTTCTTAGCCTTGAGTTCGAGAAAATTTTCAAAACCTTTCTCATAGTATCTAAAAAGAGATATGCAGGCTGGAAGTTCGAGAAGGGTCCTGAAGGATGGATAGATGGTATAGAAACAAAGGGCATGGAGGTCGTAAGAAGGGACTGGTGTCCGTTAACAACAGAGGTTATGAAAAATGTAATTGAAATAATTCTTAAAGAGGGTGATATATCCAAGGCAGCCACGTATATCAAAGGAATAATCAACGATCTGAGGAACGGTAAAATCCCTATAGAGAAGCTAACGATAGTTAAGGGTCTTACAAAACACCCGGATGAGTACGATGGGGTACAACCTCACGTGGAGCTCGCGAGAAAGATGAGGATGAGGGATCCGTCAAGAGCACCGGTCGTCGGCGACAGGATAGGTTACGTTATAATAAAGGGTAACGAGCTCATATCGAAGCGTGCAGAAGACCCGGCTTATGTGGTAGAGAACAATTTGGAAATAGATACAGAATATTACGTGGAAAACCAGCTTCTTCCGCCACTGGAGAGGATTTTCGAGGTGTGTGGTATAAAGAAAAACGAGATCCTGGAGGGTGTGAGACAGAAAAACCTGTTTTCGTTCGGAAGGGTCCTGGACGGTTATGATTCGGTTTCCTGTCCTTCGTGTAACTGGTCATTCAGACGACCACCCCTCCGCGGTGTATGTCCTGAGTGTAATTCGGAGCTTAATTTCTCGAAGTACGGTTATCTTGGAAGATTTATTCATATGAAGGTAACATGACCCCTTCATTTCTTATGGAACTTCACGTGACCCCTTCATTTCCTGTGGAACCAGGAGAGTATGACTTCTGTGATGAAAAACCCCAGAATTGCCCCGGCAATAACCTCTTCTGGTCTGTGAAAACCTGTGATAACCCTTCCAATGGAAATATAAACCGCGTAGATCAAACCGAGAATGTAAAAGTTCCTGTACGGTTTAATGGTTCTTGCCTGGGAAAAGGCAAGCGCGGCATGACCTGAAGGAAAGGAAGGCGAGTCGCCTATACCGTAGGGTCTGGGAACGTTAAAAATGTGCTTTAAAAGGAAGATAAAGCCTAAAACCACGGTATAGGAAGTTAAAGAAGCCGCTGCGTGTCTTTTTTCGAATAAAAACGGAAGTAAGAGCAGGACATACGGAAGATAGTTTGTCGTCAGATATACGAAATCCATAAAATTATTTTATTTCAAATATACTTATGGTTTTTGAACTCGTGGAAAGAGATGCGGCCGGAAGGATAGGAAAATGGTACGTCGGTGGTAAAAAGGTAAAGACACCCCTTCTTTTACCGGTTATAAACCCGAACATACCGGTCGTCTCATCGAACGAGCTCCGGAAAATGGGTTGCGAAATGGTTATTACGAACGCGTTCATAATAAAGTCTTCTTTCGCCGATAAAGCCGTTGAAAGGGGTGTGAGAAAAATAACAGGGTGGAACGGCCCCGTGTATACGGATTCAGGTACGTTTCAGATGTTTTCCCGCGGTGTGAAGGATCTCAGTTCACGTGAAATGGTAGAGTATCAGGTGAAGATCGGTTCGGATGTGGTGACGCCGGTAGATATGTTCACGCTTCCCGATGAAACAAAACGTGAAGCAAACGTGAAGTTAAATGAAACGATAAAGAGAACACGCGAAGCAAGAGAGTTGGTCGATTTTCTCTGTGTTCCTATACAGGGAGGGTGTTTTACTGATCTGAGAGCGTGTGCATGTAAAGCGGCATCCGAAATAGGAGGCGAGGTATACGCGATAGGCGGTATAGTTCCGCTGATGGAAAACTACAGGTTCACAGAACTCTCGGATATCGTGCTTACATGTACATCTAACCTTCCGTCCAACAGACCGGTACATGCCTTCGGGTGCGGTCATCCCATGGTTTTTTCCTTACTTGTAGCCTTCGGATGTGATGTTTTCGATTCGGCCATGTACTCCCTTGCCGCTTGTAAGGGCAGATACCTCACACCCACCGGTACCAGGAACCTCAGTGAGCTCCGGGAGTTTCCGTGCTTCTGTCCTGTTTGCTCGAGACACACTCCTGAAGAGATTTTAAAAATGGGTGAGAAGGAGAGAATAAAAAAGCTTTCACTTCACAACCTTTATATCAGCTTCCAGGAAATAAAGGAGATAAGGCAGGCGGTATATGAAGGTAGGTTATGGGAACTTGTTCAGGAGAGGGTGAGAAGCCATCCCAGGCTTTTAGAGGCTCTGATCTTTTCTTTAAAGAAATATAGGTCTTTTTTCCTTTCAAGGGACCCAGTATCGAAAAAATCGGCATTTTTTTACTCAGGTAAGGAAAGCGAGTTAAGACCTGAGGTCTTAAGAGCAAAAGAGTGGGTAAAAAGGGTAAGATCGAAAAAATATTTTGTAAAAAAGCCTTTTGGAAGGATTCCAGTTGAGTTGTGGGGTGTGTATCCGTTTTTCCAGAGTATCGTGCCCGGATTCACAGAAGAAAAACAGCCGAAAGTAAGCGAGAAATCCGTTGTTAAGGCGATAATGGACTACCAATTTGGAGATGGGGCAGGAAAGCTTTTAAAGACTTTTGAAGTGGAAAAATCAAAGAAAACAGGAAAAATAAGGAGAATTATCTCAAAAGGAAAGGTTTTAGGAACGATACGTGCTTATGATAATTTCTTTCTTCCGACCGTCCACGGTGCAGAGCTTTTGAAGGAGAAAATGAAAAAGATCGTCGTAAGAGACGAAGCCGTGGAATTCGTGAAAAAAGGAAGGGACGTGCTGGCTAAGTTTGCCGAGACCGATGACAAGGTGTTTCCGGGCGAAGAGGTTGTGGTTGAAGATCGTGAAGGAAACATAATTGCCGTGGGAAAGTGTATGCTCAACAGAAAGGAGATTTCGGAATTCGATAAAGGCGTTGCGGTGAAAGTGAGGAATAGTGTCAAATATTTAAGTAGTTAGGAAAAAATATAATTTCATGAAAATAAATATAAATAATTTAAAAGGATTTTTGAAACCAGATTTAAAAAAGATTGTGGTTTTTGTTTTGATTATAATCATGGCGAATTTTCCTCCATTAGGTGGGTTTCCAGAAATGGTTCATCATTACGGTCCTCCACAACCACCTGAGCTTGAGTATAAATCTAACCCAATTTTCTGGTTCATCGATGTTTATTATTTTAAGTATATACCATTCATTATAGACCCATTCCTTCGAGCCCACGATTATGCGATGGCAAAGACACTGTTATTTGTTATTTGGATATATCCGCTTTACTGGTATCTTATTTCCTGTTTGATAGTTTTCGGTTACGAAAAACTAAAAAATAAAAACTTATGGTAGCCCATATTTCTTTTTATGTTTTTCAATTCTTTCAATGATTTCTTTTCTCATCCTAGGATTTAATGAAACATGATCTCTTCCTTCCGACTTTTTAGGAATTAAAAACCCTTTTTTAACCAAATTTTTTGCGAGTTTTTTAAATACACCTGCCAAATGTCCCCGCCCTCTGTATAAATGAGTTAAATCGGTATGCACAGCGCCCCAAAAACCACGTCTTGCTAATTTATATAATATATCGTTTTCAAAATCTTCTTCATCAATTTTTTTCATCAGATTATAATTTTATGTGGTCATAAATATACTTTTCTATTCTTGAAAATATATGTATACTACACGATACATATATTTTATATACTAGTTTATATATCATAATATATATCAATAGGGTACGGTGGTGATGATAATGGAATA
>JAADFI010000016.1 GCA_013152905.1 Microcaldota archaeon | reverse complement strand
CCTACGTTTTGGTCTCAGGAATTGTCTCACGCCTATCTAACTTCTTTTTAACTTTCTTACTCCCTTATTTTGTGTGTTTTTCTTACAAATTTTAGTACATGTTATTTTAAAATAAAAAGTGTCAATGAAATTAATAGACCAATTTTTCTCTTATCTTCAGTTTCAAATTATTTTCCGATTCTTTGATTATCAAAATTGTATAAAAGAATCATTTTCCCTAATAAAATTTTGAGTTTTGAAACTGTTTGAAAAAGGGAGTAAAAGTTCAGATTCCATATTTGTTTTAAAATTTGAAAAATATAAAAAATTACGTTAAATATCCAAAATATCCTTATTATCTGTATCTTTCTCAGCTTTTTCTTTTTGCTTTAATGCTTCAAGCAAAATTTTTTTGCAATTCCCTGTTTTTTACTGCTTCATCAAAGATTCTCATTACCTTTTCCTTCACCATCATCTCTTCGCGTGTTGTTTCGGAATCCAATCTATATTTCATGAAAAACTTGGTAAAATAAAGATTCGCTTCTCCGCCATCTTACGCAAATTTTTACCTTTTCTTTTCGGGTGATATAAACCTACCCTACTGACAATAAAGTGAAGACGGATACTCAAGAAATGAATTGGCGCTGGGGCTGGGATTTGAACCCAGGCTCCCTTACGGGAACAAGCTTAGCAGGCTTGCGCCGTACCAGGCTTGGCTACCCCAGCTCCTAATTAAAAATTTCAGGAAACTTTATATATTTGTTTTTCCATTAAAACTTTATGGTCACGGTCAAGGATATGAGCGAAATGTTCGGAAAGGATGTTTTTACCGACAGAGGAGTTTACTGCGGAAAGGTTTACGATGTCAAAATAGACCTTTCAAAATTCAGGGTAAAATCCCTTGTCATCGAGGCCAGGGGCCCTTTCCTTGCAAACATAGTTGCGGGCAAAAAAGGAGTTGTGGTTCCGTATCACATGGTTAATTCCATAGGCGATGTTGTTATTATAAAACATATAAACATTTCTGCTCAGGGTCCGCAGGAAGAGGCCGTTTGACATATCACGGCTATGGTCTGATAAATCGTTCTCGCGATCAGGGAGGAATAAATTCTGTCGATTTCTTCGATACCAGACGGCGTGAATTCAACGAAATCGATGGCTTTTATTCCCGGAACGAACGAAGCTATTCTCGGTATCTCTGTCAGGTCCACACCGCCCGGTTCAGGGTTTCCCACCAGCGGAAGAACACCAGGGTTGACGAAATCAAGATCGACCGAAAGGTACACGGGAGGCTTCATTTTCCTGAGTTCGGTCGGGCTTTTCACTATCCTGATGTTTTCCAGGTATCTTTCCTCTGCAGAGGAAAAACACCTCACACCGTAGAGATACACATCGAAACCCATTTCCCTTATTTTTCTTACAACACCGTCGTGAGCGTCCGACTCTTCGCAGTCCGCGTGTGCATCGAGAACCAGGACAGATGCGGGTCGGATCAATTTCACACAGGCCGGTGTTATGCTGTGATCCCCGCCGATGAAAACTGTGAGGTCTCCTTCTTCACTGGTGAGATCAGAAAGCGATACGGTGCCGAGGTCTTTCACGAAAACGGACTCGGCCAGATCTATGCCGAAATTAGTTTCGACGAACCGAAACGATTTCTTTATAAGCTCCGGTGCTTTCGAGGCGCCTTTACGAAAGGTCTGACCCGAATCGTGTGGTATGCCTACGAGATTCACCAGCATTATTTTTAATTTTAAATATCCGTTGTATAAATAATTATGCCGAGTCTATTCCTTTTCCTTGGTGCGCTGTTCTTTCTTACGCTTGCTTTTGGACTCTTGCTCGAAAGGTGGAGAATTCCGTGGGTTTTCGCAGCGCTTATAATAGGAATAGGATATTCCGTAATTTCGCCATTTAATTTCCCCCGGGAGACGTTTTCCTTCCTTGCAGAACTCGGAATGCTTTTCCTGCTCTTCGTTATAGGTTTTGAAATAGATTTCAGGGATTTGAGAAAAATGGGAGGGTTTATCGCGAAATCAAGTCTTTTCATAGTCTTTATTTCCACGGTCTTCGGAGCGGTTGTTCTCAAACTTCTCTTCGGGTACGACTGGTTCGTTTCAACTTTAATAGCCATGTCTTTTGCCACCGTTGGTGAAGCGGTTTTGGTACCCATACTCGATGAATTCGGACTCATGAGAACACAGCTCGGAAAGGCGATAGTCGGTATAGGCGTTATGGACGATGTGATAGAGGTGTTCTCGCTCGTGCTCCTTGCAGTTCTCCTCGGCGAAAACACGGGCTTCGGTATCACGTTTCTTTCTCTTCTTGGTGTGATCGGACTCACCTTCCTGCTCACCTCGATAAAGGTGAAGCGGTTCGGATTTCTTAAAATAGAGTCCCTCTTTCTTTTCACGGTTTTCGTGCTCTTTCTCTTCTCCGGTGTTGGTGAGCTTTCAGGTGCCGAGTCCATGGCAGCTCTCCTGGCAGGTATGTCGCTCCGGGCATTCATACCGCGGGACAGGCTTTCGGTAATAGAGAGCGAGGTTAAAACCATGTGCTACGGATTTTTTGCACCCATTTTCTTTTTCTGGGTGGGAGCCTCGACGGATGTTGCTTACATACTCTCATACCCCCTTTTAGTTGCAATAGTTTTCGCGGTTTCGATGATCACCAAAATAGCCGCTTCCTTGTTAGCGGGTTATAAAAAACTAGGGAAGAAACAGTCCCTTATTCTCGGCTTCGGTCTGTGTGTGAGATTCAGCGTTAGCATCGTGATAATAAAAATTCTTTTTGAAAAGGGAATAATAGGTCCCGGATTGTATTCGGTGATGGTTGCATCGACTCTTTTGTTCACGTTCCTGGTGCCGATAGCTTTTTCGTGGATGGTGTCTAAATGGTACAGGGTCTGAGCTCGAGCGAGGCCGCAAGAAGACTGAGAATTTACGGAAAGAACGAGATCGAAGAAGGCGAGGGTGTGAGTCCGTTCAGGTTATTCATTTCTCAGTTCACCTCACCCGTGACTCTGATTCTTATAGCTGCAGCGTTTCTTTCGGGTCTGATGAGCTTTTACGACAGAAGCAGCATCACCGATGCGATCCTCATTCTCCTTATAGTCGTTTTTTCCGGCGTCCTCGGTTTCGTTCAGGAATACCGTGCCGAAAGAACAGTCGAGGTGCTGAAATCCATGGCGGCACCCAAGGCCAGGGTTATACGGGACGGCAAGGAAGTCGTGGTAAGCGCCCTTGAGATTGTTCCAGGAGATGTCGTTGTGCTGGCTGCGGGCGATGTCGTTCCGGCCGACGGCAAGGTGATCGAATCGCGCGGACTCAAAATAGACGAATCACCCCTTACCGGGGAGTCCAGGCCGGTGAGGAAGAAAAAAGGCGACCGCGTTTTCATGCACACATCAGTTCTTGTCGGTGAAGGCCTCTTCTTGGTCGAGCGAACAGGGATGAAAACCGAAATGGGTAGAATAGCCGGAAAGCTAAAGGAAATGAGACGCGACAGGAGCGCATTCCAGGAGGAGATGGAACATTTCGGTAAGGCCGTGTGCAGAACGATTCTTGTTCTCGCGGCAATAATGGTTGTTATCGGAATGCTGAAGTACGATATATTTCTCTCGGTTCTAACGGCCGTATCGCTTGCTGTCGCGGCAATACCGGAAGGTCTGCCCGCTGTTGTTGCCCTGTCCCTGGCTTTGGGTGCAAGGGTTATGGCTTCGAGAAATGCTCTTGTTCGCAGACTGTCCGTGGTCGAGACCATCGGCTCGGTTGACGTGATATGTACCGATAAAACAGGCACGATTACGAGAGGGGAAATGTCCGTGAGGGAGGTGTATCCGCGTGAATCCGAGATCATGATAGAATGCTGCGGTGTTGCAAACGATGCCGAAGTTGTGTCCAGCAACGGAAAGAGAATCTATACCGGTGATGAAACCGATATAGCTCTGAGAAAATTTGCCGAGGAAAGGGGTTTCACCAATCGTTTTGAGAAGGTCAAGGAGTATCCGTTTTCGTCAAAGAGAAAAATGATGAGTGTGGTTGTGCTGAAGAACGGAACGAAGTACACGTTCTCCAAGGGCGCACCCGAGGTCATTCTGGAGAGATGTGCTGCGATTCTCGATAACAACAGGGTTAAAAAACTGACCCGCGGAACAAGGGAGAGAATAATGAAAAAAGTCGAGGAAATGGCTTCGAGATCGCTGAGGGTCATAGCACTTGCGTACAGGAAAGGTGATGGTGAGAGGGACCTGATTTTTATCGGTTTGCTCGGTCTCGAAGATCCGCCGAGAAAGGGCGTGAAGGAAGCCATAAGAACATGCAGGACCGCGGGAATAAGGGTTATAATGCTCACCGGCGATAATCCAGTCACGGCAAAGGCGATAGCATCTGAAATAGGTCTGGAGACTTCGGGCGTTGTTACCGGGAAGGATATGGATTCGATGGATAATTCGGAACTCGAAAGGGTTCTTGAATCCGGTGTCAACGTTTTCGCCAGAATTTCACCGTTTCACAAGCTGAGAATACTTGAAGTGCTGAAGAAGAAGAGCAGGGTTGCCATGACAGGCGACGGTGTGAACGATGCTCTGGCTCTTAAAAAGGCGGATGTGGGTGTTTCCATGGGCATCAGGGGAACCGAGGTGGCGAGGGAGGCAAGCGACATGATACTTCTGGATGATGATTTTTCCACCATACCGAAGGCCGTGAAAGAAGGCAGAAGAATTTTCGAGAATATAAGAAAGTTCGTGAACTATCTTTTCGTTTCGAACTTTGCCGAGGTCGCCGTGATATTTCTCCTTACAGTCGTCGTTACCCTGAATGAGCCCGTGCTTCTGCCCGTTCAGATTCTGTGGATAAATCTCCTCACGGACGGTCTTCCGGCGCTTGCTTTGGGTGTCGATCCCGCGCCGAGGGATATCATGAAAAGACCGCCGAGACCGAAAGGCGAACCGATAATCAACAGGAGACTCGCCTGGCTGATAGGTGTCATAGGCACGAAAAAAACGCTTGCGCTTCTCTTTGTTTTCTTCTTTTTCCTGCCTTCGGGATTCGAGACGGCAAGAACAGCGCTTTTCACGGGTTTCATTCTGTTCGAGTTCGTGAGAATAGGAAGCATACGCGCAACAGAAAAACTGGGGTGGAAGGACAATCCGTACCTCCTCGGAGCGCTCGCGGTTTCGTTTCTCCTCCAGCTGATGGTTCTGTACACGCCGCTATCCGGTGTTTTCAAAACCGTGGCTCTCGGACTTTTCGAGTGGTCGGTTCTCTTGATTGTAGCCGCTGTTGAGTTTTTCGTTGCGATATGGTTAACGAAGATTATAGTGAGGAGAGTCCGATGAAAGGGCTTGAGGGTTATTTCAGAATTCTTTCCGGCGAGACGAAGCCGAAGTTCATGAGAAGAATGCTACCCAGAGAGGAGAGTAAAAAACATATCGAAGAGTGTCGCCTCTGTGAAATAAAATGCCGTGCCAACAGAAAAGTGCATCCGGGATTCTGTGGTGCAAGGGATTTCATGGAGGTGTCGTCAGTTTTCCTCCATTACTGGGAAGAGGATTTTTTCGTACCATCGCTTACTGTGTTTTTCTGCGGCTGCAATTTTCGGTGCGTTTTCTGTCAGAATTACACGATAAGCAGGAGGATGGAAAGATGCAGGAGGGTTGAGCCAAAAGAGCTTGCAGAGGAGATTGAAAGGTTTTCCGGCGCGAGAAATATAAATTTCGTCGGGGGTGAGCCAACGCCGTATATACCGTTTGTAGTCGAATCACTTTCCTTCCTGAACGTGAGGATACCGATAATATGGAATTCGAATTTTTACATGAGCCGGGAGGCCATGGATATTCTTTCAGCGTTCACCGATGTTTACCTGAGCGACTGGAAGTACGGCAACGATAAATGCGCCAAGAGACTTTCCGGTGTGAAGAATTACTGGGAGGTTGTTAGAAGGAACCACGACCTTGCGTTCGATGATGGCGACCTAGTTATAAGACACCTGGTTCTGCCGAACCATTTTTCCTGCTGTACCGAACCGATACTGAAATACATAGCTGAAAACTACGGTGACAAAGTCGTGGTTAACGTGATGGATCAGTACAGGCCCGAGTACAGGGCTTTCAGGTATCCAGAAATCTCAAGGCATCCCACGGAAAGAGAAATTCTGGCGGCCAGGCAGCTCGCAGACGACCTCGGATTGAACTGGATCGGGTAAGTTCTACCCGCAAGAATAGCACAGTTATCTTATATGTATTCCAAAAAGTTTCCTTTCAAGCCTCTCTTCGTCGTGATGATAGACGTAATCATCTCCGGATACCCATGTTCTCCCTTCTTTACTCATATAAGGTCTTCCGTTCAACTCTAAATCCCATGCTGCTTCTTCCCAGATTACTCGTTTATATTCAGGTATTCGTTGTAGGTATTCTAACACTTCTTGCTTAGGTAAATAAGCATCAGGATCGGTAATAACGTCTTCTACATCAGCTATGATTTCCTTCCAAGGAAGGGTGGCCCGCAAGATTTCATAAGGAACCTTATCCCCAATTAGTAAAAGTCTAATTCATATAATAACGCTCTCACAGCGTCTATTATCATATATTGAAATTTTACAGTAAAATATTTAAAATTTCTGTGATGCTGGAATGATAGTCCTAAAATGCTGTTTTTTCTGTGGAAGATATGTACAATCCTCTACTTTAAAACCGGGACCCTTTACAAAGTACTCGCACCAATTAACGACCACGAAGTCCCTTGAGACCATAATTAAGTTTAGGCTGTCCAGATATTTATCGTTACCGGATGTAGCCGTTTTCCCTGAACCATTTTACGAGTTTATCGTATGCTGTTTCCCCGGCTGAGTTTCTTCTGACAGCTTCCCATTCTTGGAGCGTATATTCACCGATGACCCGTCCGTCCCCGGCTTTGGGTATGAAAACAGAAAAGAGGTCAGACCACCACCACTTCGACCTTTTTCCGCGCGGCTTTTCGGCGATTTCGCCCTCCACCCTGTGTGAGAAAACCACAGGCTCTTTAAGATCTGAATTGTAATATGCGAGCGCATGGTCGAAGTAGGCGTCCCGGTCTTTGCCTTCAAGGAGTTTGAGAATTCCCTCGACGCCGATGGTTTTCAGCACGTACGATGTGAACGGTCCAGGAAAACCGTTCAGCGACGGGATAACAAAACCCGCGTCGATGCACATCACGGGCTTTTCCACGGTATCGTATGCATATCTGACCTTGAAAGAGGCTATTTCTCTTAAATCGTTGCTCTGAGACTCCGGAACTTCTTTGTTTAACCAGCGCAGGTTTATTCCGTGCGGCTCAAGACGTTTTTGTGCCGTTACAAATTTTCCACGGTTGCTCGTGAGAAACCAGAGTTCCATGTCAAAATCCTTGCACAGCAGATTACTTAAGCTTTACGCGCGTAATTAAGAGTTTGAGCTGGCAGCATCTCATTTCAAAAAACATTCACGATTCATATAGTAATTTTTGTATCATCTCAAAACATTGATATCGGGGAACTTCTCTTTCAACTCTACCTTTAATGTCTTCTGGAACGCCAAAAGCCTCAGCCGCAAGAATCATCGTAGTCAATGTTTCTGCATCATCAGGACGCAATCGCAACTTATACGCTAGTTTATTACCTATCTTCAATGGATCCTTACCCTTATCTTTGGCATTTAAAACGATATATATCGCTAAGTCCGTCATTTTCATTTTATCTGTCTTTTCCATTTTTAATCACCTCACCTCTCTATATTTGAAAAAACAATACTTTAAATCCAAGTAATATTCTCATCACCGTTCTGATCGATCCACTCAACAAACGGGGGATCTACGCACACCCTATCTACGTTTTTCAGCTTCAGCTCTCCCTTGTTATAAACAGTAACGGTCTTTATACCCATACATGTTTCAAGATAACAACAGTTATTAGCATTAACCTCGATCGTGGTTTCTTCAATCCTACCACGGGTTATTAATGAAATATTTCCTAATATTTCCTGAATTCGCTGTAAGATAAAGGGAAGATACAGGAATTTCTTCTTCGATACAAACTTCCGCTCCAGTATTTATCCCTAAATACTTGATTTCTCTCCCTAATTCTGAAAGTCTGGTCTGATAGCGGTCTCCTATTTTTAATTTTATTCTTTTGTGTTTTTCCCTCTCGTCTTTTGCCCTTTCGATTTTTATCCGTGGTGGAATATGTCTCGGTAGGATAACCTCAGCCAGAGAAAGAACATATATTTCTACTTTCCCAGTTCCAGGAGGTAGGTTTATAACAATCCTCCCATCACGATCTCTATATCCTATTTTAGAAACTCTTCTATTATCTCTATAAGCTTCAATACAAATACGAGGATGATCTTCAGGTATATGCCACATGATTAATTTATCCACCGAAAAGGACTTAAAGGTTAATTTTAAGAGTGAGGCGGAGAAATAAAATTTATGATAAAAGCTCTTTCGG
>JAADFI010000015.1 GCA_013152905.1 Microcaldota archaeon | reverse complement strand
CTCTTTTTCGGTGAATGGTTCCTTAAATTTCTTTTCACGCTTTTTCCCGTCCTAGCTGCTTTGGTCATATACGTTTTCTTCAGAAAAATGGAAAAACCAGAGGCAGGTATAATCGCGGCCGCAGTCTTTCTTTTTCTCCCCGGAGTTAACACGTACGGTGTTCTGAACTACACGGAAGGTTCGCTTTTGCTTTTCTTCACCCTATCCGTCTTTTTCGGTTACTACGGTCTGAAAGAAAACAAAAAGGAACACGTAATACTATCTGGAATCTTTTCCGGTGTCTCGTTTCTCACAGATATTACCGGCGCTTTCTCGTTTTTGGTCGTTGCATGCTACTTCGTTTACGAAAAAGCCTGGAAAGAGCTGAAAATCTTTGTTCCCGCTGCAGGTCTCATGGTTGCGCCATATTTTTTGAGAAATCTTATACTTTTCGGAAATTTATGCACCCTGTACTTTACGGAAGGCTGTGGGCCGGTAAGTGATGTGGAAATAGAAACCTACGGATTTAACCCAAAGATACCAGCGGTCCCGCAGGTCGGTGTGGGTGCGAGCGTGTTCAAATTCGGATGGGGGAACTATTTCAACTTCGCCTTCGGATGGGGTGCGACCCTGCTTCTGTTTTTGGCACTTCCGTTCTTCCTGAGAAGGGATAATACTGTTTTTCTCCTGTGGTTTGGCTTCTTCCTTATCGTCCTGATACAGCAGGGGTTTTTCGGGGGGCGTTCGGAAGATGTCGTCAGATATACCCTTTTCGGATATCCGGTCTTAGCTATGCTCATAGGTGATTTTCTTTACGGGATATACAGAAGAATAGAAAATAAACACATCGCGCTTGTTCTTGTTGTGGTCCTTGTATTTTCATCTTTCATCTATGGATTCAATAAGCTAAACGGAATGTTCGTGGTCAAACACAGACTCGAAAGCATTGAGGATGCCTGCAAATGGATAAGGGAAAACACACCGAAGGATGCGCTTTTCTTCGGTATTTACGCACACCAGGAAGCGTACCAGTGTGACAGACGCGTCCAGAGCGTTATCCCTGATGCTAATATAATAAAGCTCTGGGCAAACGAAACGAGCTACGAGAGACTCAAAGCGCATGGTTATGACTACGTAATCATAGAATGGTTTACATTGACAAACCAACCGTACGGCGAAGGAACACCGATCAAATTCTTGGAATTCGTTGAAACATCCGATAAGTTCAGAAAGGTTTTCGATAACAACGATAAATTCAGGGGCTGGAGATGTGGTACACCCGACCAAAGAGTTAAATGCGGGATATCGGTCTATGAGGTGCTCTGATGCTTCTGATTGTTGCATCCGGGCTCGTAGCCTTTCTCGTAACTTTTGCACTCGTGGAACCGTTTTCAAGATTTCTTATCAGATCCGGTATTTACGGCTACGATGTACATAAAAGATCCAAGAAGCCCATCCCGGAAATGGGCGGGCCTCCCGTTATAGCAGGTTTTCTCACAGGAGTTTTTTTCTTTATAGGAATTTCCGTTTTCGTTTTTGGTAAGCTACAGTTGACGGAGCTTTTTGCGGGTATAACAACGATTCTGATCATAACAATAATAGGGATTCTGGATGATATCGGAACCACACGCGCCGGTCTGAAGAGACTCGGTCTTAAACAGTGGCAAAAACCGCTCCTCACACTTCCGGCCGCGCTTCCGCTGATGGCCGTGATGGCAGGTGATACGAATGTCTCCGTGCCGTTTATAGGACCTGTAGATGTCGGAATCCTTTACCCGTTGGTTCTCATACCTCTTGCAATAATTTTCTGTTCAAACGTGGTCAACATGCTCGGTGGTTTCAACGGTCTGGAGGCGGGGCTAGGTTTCATACTTTTCGCTGGCTATACGGTTTTCGGTTTCATTACAGGAAATACTGTGGTCAGTCTGATCTCGATAACGATTGCCGCCGCGCTTCTCGCATTTCTGATTTTTAACTGGTATCCGGCAAAGATTTTTCCGGGTGATTCGTTACCGTATTCAATAGGTGCAGCCGCGGCTGTCGTAGCAATACTCGGAAATATTGAAAGATTCGTTGTGCTGACTTTCGCCCTCTATTTCGTGGAGTTTTTCCTGAAACTCAGAAGCGGATTCAAGGCCGAGTGTTTCGGCAAAAAAGGTAAAATTGTCCCTCCAAAGGGAAAAATATCATCGGTGACGCATATAGTTATGAAACTTGGTCTGAGTGAACGAGGCGTGGTTCTCGTTATTCTCGGTATCCAGGCTCTCATCATGATATTTGCATTTATCGTAACAATTTAAATTTAAAAGACTTAATTAAATACTATGAAAGTGGTGATGCTGAACCCGCCGTTTCTACCAAGGTTCTCCAGGCAGTCCAGGTCGCCGTGTGTAACCAAAGGCGGTACATTTTATTACCCGTATATGCTTGCTTATGCCACGGGTCTCCTGGAGAGTGAAGGTTTTAAAGTTAAGCTCATCGACGCGGTGGCGAACAACTGGTCGAGGAAGGAGACTGTGAAGTTTGTGAAGAGGTGGAAACCCGATTTGGTCGTGGTGGATACCTCAACTCCATCCATAATCAACGACATGGAAGTTGCGGACTCTCTGAAACCCTTCGTGGAACACGTAACCCTAGTAGGAACCCATCCTTCAGCGATGCCGAAGTGGGTTCTCGAAAGATGTTCGGCCGACTCCGTGTGTATAGGAGAATACGACGAAACCATAGTCGACCTCGCCTCGCACCTTGAAAAAGGGAAAGAACCGAAAATTCCTGGATTGGTTTACAGGAAAGGGGAAAAAATCGTTTTCAGCAGGATTAGAAAGCTTATCGAAGATCTCGATAAGTTTCCGTTCGTTTCCGAAGTTTATCTGAGACACTTCGGGAAGGAGGGAA
Organism: Microcaldota archaeon; assembly: GCA_013152905.1. Lineage (GTDB taxonomy): Archaea > Aenigmatarchaeota > Aenigmatarchaeia > Aenigmatarchaeales > JAADFI01 > JAADFI01. The sequence goes on along the minus strand of JAADFI010000015.1, from coordinate 6,496 downwards.
TGAAAAAATACTTTTACGCTTCACTGAAGTGGCCACAGGTCACTATATTAACCGCAAGGGGGTGTCCTTACAACTGTAGTTTCTGTAACTCTCCGTTCAAGGGATCCTACAGACCAAGGTCGGTTAAGAACGTTGTGGAAGAATTCGAATTCATACAGAGTGAACTTAAATTCGTGAAAGAAATTATGATAGAGGACGAAACCTTCCCTGCGTTGAAAAAACGAACGATTGAGTTATGCAAAGAGCTCAAGAGATCCGGTTCGAGTATTTCCTGGTCGGCCAACGCAAGGGTGAATACCGACTTCGAAACTCTTAAGATTATGAAGGAGGCTGGACTTAGGCTTCTCTGTGTCGGTTTCGAAAGCCCTGAACAGAGAGTGTTGAACGACGTTTCAAAAGGCACAACAGCAAAGATGCAAATTAAATTCATGAAAAACTGCCGAAAGCTCGGAATTCTCGTGAACGGATGCTTCATACTCGGTCTCCTGGAAGATACAGAAAAAACGATAATAAAAACTATAGAGTTTGCAAAGAAACTTGATCCAGATACGGCGCAGTTTTACCCGTTAATGGTTTATCCAGGAACCAAGGATTATGAAAGAGTGAAGAAACTTGGGTATCTCGAAACCGAAGACTTCTCGAAATGGCTCACCTCAGACGGACAGCACAGAACCACCGTTTCGAGACCGGATCTTCCATCTAGAAGACTCGAGGAATTATGTGACCTCGCCAGGAAGGAATTCTATCTAAGACCGAAGTACATCCTTAGGAAATTCGCTCAATGTCTCATGGACCCCCAGGAAGGCATCAGAACCGCAAAGTCCTTCCGGGTTTTTGCGAAGCACTTGGTGGGCAGATGAAAGTCTTCATCCCGATAAGCCACGCGCTCTACACAAAGTCTTCCAAATATGTCCTGGAATACCTTAAACACTCGAAGCACGACGTTCATGTACTGACTTCCGAAGTAGAGAAAGGGTTCGAGAACCTTGTTCACAAAATTCCCGTTGGAGGGAGTTTTAGATCAAAAGAGTATCAGTTTTTCTTGATAGCAACTGTTTTATCGAAGCTTCACGATCATGATATCTCAATGGCCCAGGCTACAAGGTTCTTTTCCCCGGACGTCTGCTACATGCAGTTCGTGTACAGAAAATTTGCCGAGATGATGAGCCTCAAGAGCGGGTTCAACAAGATCGTTCTCAGAGTTGAGAAAAGGAACGTGAAAAAGGCGAAGAAAGTAGTTGTAATGAGCAAAAAACTCGCATCTGAGATAATAGAGTATTACAAGGTCCCGAGGGAAAAAATCGAGGTTGTATATAGCGGTGTCGATTCTTCTCTTTTTAAACCAAACCCTAAACTCGGAAAGGAGGTAAGAAAGGTCCTTCGTATAGGAGACGAACCAGTCGTACTTTTTGTTGGAAATCCCTTCAGTAGAAAGGGTCTCTCTGATCTGATCTCTGCTGTACCTAAAGGTTCGATACTTCTTGTGGCTGGGAAGTCTCTTCCGGAAGACCCGATCGAAAAATATATTGCTAAAGCCAGGCGTCTTGGACTCAGGTTGATATATCTCGGGCTTGTGAAGGATGTACAGAGATATTATGCGGCAGCCGACGTTTTCGTTCTCCCCTCGATTTACGAACCGTTCGGCTTAGTGGTTCTCGAGGCCATGGCTTCGGAATTGCCCGTCGTTGTTACAAAAGCCGTCGGGGCCTCGGAAATCGTGGATGGAGGAGGTATTGTCGTTAAGGACAAGAAGGACCTTTCCGGGGCGATTATATCGGCTATAGATGAAAAGAAGAAGATCGGGAAGAAGGCAAGAAGGATTGCCTCTAAGTACACTTGGTCCTCCTTCTCTGAAAGAATGGACTCCGTTCTCGAATCCGTAGCGAAATCCTGACGAACGCCACCATAGGCTCGATCAAAAACCCGAAACGACCTGCTTTTCTTTTCACATCAAGGATTATTTTTTCATCCGTTCTATCAAAGACGGTTGTCACAAGAAGTGTGTACAGAACCAACCCGACAACCGGAATTGAAATCAATGAAAACATTGATAGGCCAAAAACAGTTATCAGGATAGTCTCTCTACCGATGAAGTATCCTAAGTTTTTCCAGAGAAAGAAACCCGCCAAAATCGTCATTAAGGAAACCGAAAAAAGGAACGAAGCCGAAGCAGCGTATACTTCGTAAGAAGAAAAGACCGCGGTGAGGAAAAAGTTGAGGGAGCCGCCAAAAAACGAGATCAGACCGTAGGCGATAGGTCTCCCTGTCATGTAAAGCGAGCCGGAGATGATGGTATAAACCCCCAAGACAACGAATCCAAGTGATAGGGGAAGAATTATTTTAGAGGCTTCCGTATACCCAGGCCCGGAAAAGAGAGAAATCAGTTCCTGTGAATAAGAAGAAACGATAAAGGCGAACGGGAGCGAAATCAAGAGCGAGTACTTTAAAGCTCTTTTGACTATAGATTTCACGTTCCCTACCATCCGTTTTTCCCAGAAAAACGAAACCGAAGGTGCTATTCCGCCATATATGTTCGTGGGAACCATTCGCAGTAAACCAGAGAGTATGAAGGCTACTGTGAAGATTCCGGCCTGAGTCGCACCGGAAAACAAACCGAGTGCACTTATGTTTCCCGAGTTTATAAGGCTCATGCCCAGACCGGCGAGAAGGGAAGGGAGCGAATAAGAAAGAATCTCCCTCATATCGAAAATTTTAGGAACAATCTTCACCGAAACCAACCTGAGGATGGAACCCATCAAGGCGGAAATTACGAAAGCAAAAAAAAGCGAAATGTATCCGAGACCGAAAACTATCCCGAAAAAAGCGAGAACGAGTTTAACGACGCTTATCAGGAAAACCGTGAAAAAGATATGCCTCATGTGCTCTAGACCCTGAAGAAAGGAAGCCGAGAGGTAGAGAAAAGTTATGGATAACACCATCACAGAGACTAATATCAGGAACGGGTTCCCCGAAAGGACGGAAACCGAGATGAAAATAATGTTTAGAAAAGTCGAAAACAACAAGATCGTGAAAATAACTTCCCAAGCCTTTTTTCTTCCCCTGTACTTCGAAACCAGTTTCACAGCCGCCTGAGGAAATCCCAGGAGAAGCAAAGTGGAAACTATGAGCGACACAGAAAGTATAGATGAGAATTTCCCAACTTCCTCTGGCGAAAGCATTTTCGATGAGAGAAACCAGAAAGCGTATCCGAGAGCGGTGGCTACGAGTGCTTGAAAAAACATATAAACCACATTCGAAACCACCTTCCTCTCACTCATGTTCGAGTCGCACCTCCCAAAGGAAAACCATAGTTGCAGGAATTCTGGTCTCGGTAGGAAAGGTCGAGTCTGATATCCATTCCCCTATTCTCCGGATTCTCGTACAAAAGCTGCAAGATGGAAACTCTCAAAAAGAGTTTCCTCGTAGAAATGGATTTAGAATATTTCTTCTGATTAGGTAGGGCAAATCCTATGTATGTTTTGCCGCTTATTATTTTTTCGATAGAAATAACCGAATCCAGAAATTCATGGTCAACATCAATCCCTACGGAAGAGATGACCTCTCTGACCCCTTTTTCCATATTCAAAGAATCGAAGTCGTATTCCCCCCATCTTATAAATCTCATACAAAACGTTCTGAACATCTTTGTTTTAATAGCTTTCAGAGAATCGGGTTTTATACTTTCTCTATCTACACCAGTTTCGATCAAGATTAGGACTATAGTTTTGATTCTGTAAATTCCCAGGTTTTTTTCCTCGGTTTTTGCCAAAACTATTCCAGGAAGCCCACCTGACCTTGACTCTATATAAACGCCTGAATTCTTCTTCAGAACCGAAGGAACAACTTCTTTCGTTTCTATCTTAGTTTTGATTTCGGGCTTCATATTCTTCACTAATGATTTAATATTTTTTAAGCTTCCTTTAATTTTATGAAGGTTTGTCTGATTTCAAGCGCTGGGGGCCACTTGACGGAAATCCTGCAGTTAAGAGAAGCTTTTGAAAAGTACGAGCACTTTTTCGTTACATTTAACAGAAACGATGTTAAGCACAAATTAAGAGGAAAAAGAGTATATTTCATCTGCGATCCGAAGAGAAATCCGTTCAAGTTTGTGAAAAATTTTTTCCAGACTCTAAAAATATTCTTAAAGGAAAAACCGAATGTTATAATTTCAACCGGAGCAGGAATGGCGCTGCCGATGATTCTCCTCGGAAAAATTTTTAGAAAGAAGGTCGTTTTCATTGAAAGCATGGCAGCCGTTTACAGACCGAGTTTTGCAGGCAGAATCGCGTACCATCTTTCGGATTTATTTATAATACAATGGAAGCAACTTTCAAAATACTATCCTAAAGCCGCCTATGGAGGTACGCTGATATGATTTTGGTGGTCGTTGGCACGGACACACATCCGTTTGATCGGCTGCTGAAGTGGGTTGACGATCTGGTCGAGGAAGGAAAGATAAGCGAAGATGTCATAGCCCAGATAGGGCACAGTAATTATATTCCAAAAAATTATACGTTCAAGAGGTTTTTTTCTTATAGCCAAATAGTTCTTATGATGAAAAAATCCAAGTTCGTGATTTCCCACGCCGGCGCAGGAACTATAATAGATGCGCTTTCAGCTGGAAAACTCTTAATCGTTGTTCCTAGAGAGAAAAAATACGGAGAACATACCGATGATCATCAACTCCAACTCGCAAAGGCATTAGCCAAAGAAGGAAAGGTCATCGCGGCTCTGAAAAAAAGAGACCTTGAATCGGCTATAGGGATGATGGGGGGTGATAAATTGAGTGTTAGGGTAAGAAAGCCTACAAAGATAATAAAACTTGTTGAAAGCTTTTTAATCAGGAATGAAATTCGTCAAAAATTTTAATAATTAATAAACTAAGTATGGTTATGCGCCATTTGAAAAAACTAAATTTCAAATTAAGAAAATTTTTAAGAATACCTACAGTTAAAGACAAGGAAACCCGTTCAAAGTTCGTTATCGGTGGTGGGATATTCAACGAAGTCTACAAAGAAAAGGTTTACGATTTTTTCGGATTCGATAAAAAATGGACCGTTGTTGATGTCGGTGCCCATGTAGGCTTTTTCACAATTAAAGCATCAAAACTTTGTAAAAAAGTCGTCGCGATAGAACCAGAAATTTCAAATTTTGAAGTCCTCCTGAATCACATAAAATTAAACAACGCCAAAAACATTATTCCGTTGAATGTAGCAGCCTGGAACGAGAACAAAATAAAAAAATTTTATATTTCGGAATATCACGGAACACATTCTTTAATATTCGGTGGCAAAAAATACAGATATGTGCCATGCTATACTTTATCTACGATTTTAGATTCTTTGAATATTGATATGGTGGATTTGGTAAAGGTTGATGTCGAAGGAGCGGAGGTTGAAGTTATAAAAAGTATATCCCCGGAAAGGGTGAAAAGGTGGATAATCTCTGCAGAACATCATAAGCCAAAGGATGAGTTAAAATTAGTTGTCAAGGAATTGAAAAATTTAGATTATGATGTCAGGATCAATAAAAATATCGTATATGCAAGACGAGAAAAAAATTAGTAATCTGAAAACAGATTAATACTTATGAAAATAGCATTTCTATTAAGTCATTGTCATTACCATGGCTCGTCCAAACATGTCTTGGAAATTTCCAAGTATCTTTGCGCGTGGGGCCACGAAGTTCACGTATTTGCAAAAACATGTGACAGGGAAAAGTTTCTTCGTTTCCATAAAATCCCGGCGTTAGGGAAAGAGTACAGTTTAGCGGAAAATATCTCTGTCTTTACTATCGAAACCTTACTTATGGGATTAAAGCGAAAAGAATTCGACGTAACAATATCCCAACCTGGGAGGTTTCTTACACCAAATGTGTGTCACGTAAGATTTCTCACGAAAAGCGCGTTAAAAGTATCTAAAACGGAAGGAAAAAGAACATCCTTCACGTCGAAGTTACTCACTAGTGTTGAGAAAATCGCCCTCAAAAGATGTAGACACGTGATAGCTATGACTGATTTCGTCAAGAGAGACTTGTTGAAAAATTATCATGTAGACCACGAAAAGGTAAGTGTGATATACGACGGCGTCGACGTTGACCTTTTCTCTCCAGACATCAGAAAAAAATACAGAATCATGGTAAGAGAGAGTTTGAATATCGGAAAAGATGACATAGTTAGTTTTACTCTTTGCCGGAAATCCGTTTTCCAGAAAAGGCTTACAGTACTTAATACGTTCCCTGAGGTTCCTTAAAAATGAAAACTATAAACTCCTTATTCTGGGGAAGTCTTTACCTGGAGATAGTATAGAAGATTACCTGAGAGTGGCCAAGAAACTAAAATTAGACGAAAATAAAATAATTTACCTAGGATTTTCTAAAGAGATACACAAATACTTCTCTGCAGCCGATATCTTCGTCTTCCCCACCCTTTACGAGCCGTTCGGTCTTGTTGTTCTCGAAGCGATGGCTTCTGGGTTGCCTGTGATAACCTCTTCAC
>JAADFI010000014.1 GCA_013152905.1 Microcaldota archaeon | reverse complement strand
CCCCCGACCTCATCGTAAATGAAATATTTGAACACCGTTCCTAATGGGCCCTGCTGGTTCGTGCCAATAAGCGTCCAGTTCTCGGAAAAACTGTAAGAAAGTATAACGCTATCCGGATACGTCAACTCAACATAACTTTTGATGATACTCGACCCGGCGGATATAGTAAGTTCGTGCTTTCCAACATCAAACCTGTAAAGTTCGGGTATAATGATGTATCCTCTCTTACCGCTTTCTATTTCGTTTTTCAGAACGAATTTAACCGGTGTGTCGTCTATAAAAACTGCCAAAACATTTTGAGTTATATCCCCGACCCCGCAGTTTCTCAGATATATTTTATTTCCGGAAAACGATTCAACCTTCACGCAGTAAAGCGATTCTTCAATTGTTTTTATTCTCCGCTCCCCCTCGAAGCTCACCTTCCCGATCAAACCGCTTGCCCAGAAATTCAGAATCGAAATCAGCACGAAAACTATCACGACTAACAGAATAACCACAACAACCGGAGACATGCCTTTTACCATAATTTTTTACAGTTAAAAAGGGATAAAAATCTTTTTATACATACGCTCAGAAATTATTTTTATGCGCGGGCAGTCTCAGGTACTCCAGGCTGTTCTCATATTCTCGGTAGTCGTTTCACTCGCGATAACAGCAGCACCGATGGCATACGATGCGATCCAGGGAAGCATGGATGCAGCGGAAATAGAAAAAATAAGAAACGAATTCCTGAAATGCTCGGACAAAATTCTTGAAACTGCGAGGATAGGGTCCGGTAATAAATGCATTTTCTCGGTTTCCCGCGGAATGTTAGAAGCCAAGAAAGACGGAATTTACTATACCATCACATCCAAACAGAAAGTATGCTCCGAGCATGCCTGGAAAACCGTTCAGGGTAAACCGGAAATATGGGAATCCTGCTCGGTAAACGGTGGATACACATACTCTCTGAGGTTTCTGTACCCCAAATCCGATGCCGTTCTCTTTTCGGGAAACATAGTGGTGGAAACACCGTACGGGTCGGATACTTACACTATTTCTCAAAAAGGTACATTAACGGTTGAGTTCATACCAAAGGAAGGTCTATCGGGAAGGACGGTGGAACTTATAAGATATCGAACAGAAGAAAACAAAACAGTGGTAAAAATAAACGTATACTGATGCATTATGCTTGAAATCAAGCAGAGACTGGAAAAGCTTATCTCGAATGCTATCGGAAAACCCGTAATCCTTAAAGATCTTCCGCCCGACTCGGAGTTCGGTGACTTCACCCTACCGTGTTTTACCCTGGGAAAATCGCCAGAAGAGATAGTCAGCAGTATTCCGGAAAGCGATGAATACGTTCTCGAACCGGTCTCGGGTTACCTTAACATCAGACTCAACTGGAATACCCTCGCCCCGGACATACTCGATTCGGCAGGGAAAAGAAAACCGCGCGCTTCTGGAAAAATAATGATAGAATTCTGCCAGGCGAACACACATAAAGCACTCCATTTAGGTCATATAAGAAATATATGCATAGGAGAATCCCTGGCCAGAATACTTGAATTTTTAGGTTACGACGTAATAAGAGCCAACTATCAAGGTGACGTGGGTCCTCACGTGGCTAAATGTCTGTGGGGATATCTGAACCTTGGGTTAAAAGAACCGGAAAACGAAAAGGGAAAGTGGCTGGGAGAAGTGTATGCAAAAGCGTGTGAAACCGCACCAGAAGAGGATGTAAGGAGAATCACTGCAGCCCTGTATTCCGGTGAAAAGGAGATAACGGAGCTGTGGAAAAAAACCCGCGAATGGAGTCTGAAATATTTTGAAAAAGTTTACAGGGAGCTCGGTGTAAAATTCGATAAGCTTTACTTTGAGAGTGAGGTCGCCAAACCCGGCCTGGAAATATCCAGGAAACTTCTTGAAAGCGGTATAGCAAAACTCAGCGACGGTGCGATAATTTCCGATCTGGGTGATCTGGGTGTTTTAGTACTTGTAAACAGAAACGGGCTTCCGCTCTATCCAGCAAAGGAACTCGCGCTCTGGGAGATTCAGGCAAGAGAAGCGGATAAATGTATTCACGTGGTTGCATCCGAGCAGAAACTCTATTTCCGGCAGATAACGGCTCTCTGGAAAAAAATAAACCCTGAGATTGCTGAAAAGCACGTGCATCTTCCGTACGAAATAGTGAGACTCAGGACCGGAAAGATGTCGTCGAGATCCGGTAACGTTGTAGTCTACGATGATGTTATGGAATCTCTGACAAGAGAGGTGAAGAAAAGAACCGATGACAGGGAAACAGCAAAAAAAATATCGGTAGCCGCCCTGAAGTACGCTATGCTAAAACCGGACATCAACACCCAGATAATATTCGATCCTTCCGAGTCTCTGAAACTCGAAGGAAACACCGGCCCGTACGTGCTCTACACCTTCGTAAGATCGGCTTCTATACTCAGGTCCGCGCAACCTGTTAGCGTTGAAAAAATCCGCCTGAACGAGAAGGAAACCGAAATAATAAAACATCTTTCAAGATTCGAGCAGACCGTACTCAAAAGTGCCGAAAGCATGAAACCGCATATTCTTGTAAACTATCTTTACTCGCTTTGCGTCTCTTTTAACAGGTTTTACGAATCGCTTCCGGTTCTCAAGGCCGAAAAAGGTGAGAAAGAAAAAAGAATTAAAATAGTCGAGGCCGTCAACAGGACGATTAGAACGTGTCTGGAACTTCTCGGAATTCCTGTGGTCGAGAGGATGTAAAGTTTTATAAATACTGATGTAAAATTCGAATGTATGGAAGTGATGCCCGAATTTATGGGTTACGATAGAGCGATTGTAACCTTTTCTCCGGATGGTAGGCTCTTTCAGGTAGAATACGCGCGCGAAGCCGTGAAAAGAGGTACGACCTCTCTTGGAATGGTTTTTTCGGACGGTGTTGTATTCGCTGCTGTAAGGCACCTGCCGCCTTTGAGTGTACCGAACTCGGGAAACGATAAAATACATCAGATAGACGACAACCTCGGCGCGGCCATGTCCGGGTTTCTGGCGGACGGAAGGGTGCTCATAGACACCGCAAGGATAAAAGCCCAGATACACAGGATAACGTACGATGAACCCATGGATGTTCTTGGTTGTGTGCGGGAGATTTCGGACAGAATGCAGGTTTTCACCCAGTACGGAGGGGTAAGACCGTTCGGCGTGGCCCTTCTCGTTGGCGGTATCGATGAAAAGGGTCCCCAGCTCTTCGAAGTCGATCCGTCTTCGGCATACTACGGCTGGAAAGCCCATGTGATAGGTCGTGGCTCGGAGAAGGCGTTGAAAATCATAAGAAAGGAGTGGAAGGAAAATCTTTCGGAAAAGGATGCCGTAAAACTCAGTCTCAAAGCATTAAAAGCCGGTGAAAAGGACGCAAAAGTTCAGGAAGTCGAGCTTGCGGTCATTAACCGGGACGGTTTCAGGAAATACTCCGGACCGGAAGGTGTGAAATTCATAAAAAAATTCTGGTGAACGATGAGGTTGTTTGAACTTCTTAAAAAACAAAGGTACAAGGTATTCAATCATTCCGCGGTTAAGCTCTGTTTGTGGACTAAAAAATCCATCAGGGACCTCGGATTCTGTTACAAACAAAAATTCTACGGTATAGAGTCTCACCGATGCATGCAATGCACCCCTGCCGTTGGATGGTGCACCATGCGATGCAGGTTTTGCTGGAGGCCGATAACCGAAACGTGTGAAGGTCTTAAAATACCGGAGGAAAACGACCCGGAAGAAATAGTTGAAAATCTTATAAAGCTCCACCGTACCCTTCTCACGGGTCTGGGTGGTGTGCCGCACAACGAGAAAAAACTCAGGGAAGCAAGGGACCCGAGACATGCAGCCATTTCTCTTGCCGGTGAACCGATGGTGTACTCGAAAATGGACGGTCTTCTGAAGGAGTTTCATAAAAGAGGGATGACAACGTTTCTTGTCACTAACGGCACCTTTCCAGAAAGAGTGGTGAATCTCAAAGAGCTCCCGACCCAGCTCTACGTCTCGGTGTGTGCGCCTAACAGGAGGATATTCAAATCGGTCAACTCACCCGTGATACCGGATGCATGGGAAAGACTGAACAGAACGCTCGAGATTCTAAATGATATCGGTACGACCACGGTAATCAGACTCACGCTTGCAAAAGGTCTTAACTTCACGGAACCGAACGGCTACGGGAAACTGATAAAAAAAGCTTCACCGGATTTCGTTGAGGTAAAGGCCGCCATGCCTGTAGGTTTTGCAAAGGATAGACTCGAATACTCCCAGATGCCGCTTCACAGAGAAATAAAGGAATTTTCGGAAAAAATTTCCTCTGTCACAGGTTATATTTTAAAGGACGAAAAGGAAGACAGCAGGGTGGTTCTGCTTTCGAGGGAATGAAAATGGACCACAGAAAAATCCTGGAATACTACTCAAGAAAGGAAATCTCGGCCTACATGTGCGAATTCGCAAAAAACAGAGAGGTCGTCTCATCCTTCAGAGACGGCTCGTTTTCAAAAAGACCTGACACGATCGTATATCCTGGAGATATAATTCAGAAAGTCTCGGGAGGCGCGGTCGCGTTTCACTGTTCGGTGGAAAAATGGAAGGATCCGCTCGTCCTTTCACCCACATTAAAAGATCTGAACTCCCTAAGACTGGCCTGGGACCTTTTAATAGATATAGATTCGAAAACCGTACTGGAACACTCCGCAATCGCGGCCTCTGTAATAATCGGTTTTTTAAGCGATCTCGGTCTGAGGCCTTCTGTAAAATTCTCCGGGAGGCGCGGTTTCCATATAATCGTGCCTTCAGAATGTTTTCCGAAAAACGTGGACGAAAAACCGGTTTCTCGGATGTACCCCGAACTACAGGAAATAATTATAGAGTATATCAAAAAATCGGTCGGAGAGGCGATCATCGAACGGCTTGCAGAATTCGAAGGCGGATACGCATCGCTTTCGAAAAAAGTCGGGGGCCTCAAAAAACTTTCACCGTACGAATTCATCGAGGTTGAAAAATGGGGTGTGAGACATCTTTTCAGAATGCCTTATTCTCTTCATCCCGGCACCTGGCTGGTTTCCGTGCCCGTGGTCGATCCGGAGAAATTCTCCCCGGAAAAAGCAATCCCTGAAAAAATTTATGAAGTCGTTCCCTTCAACGGAAGCGGTGATGCATCGGAACTCATAGACAGGGCGCTGAGAACGATTAAAGAGAAAAAACGGGTCCGTACAGTCAAGACCGAAAAACCGGCCTCCAGGATCCCGGAAGAAAAATTTCCACCCTGTATAAAAAAAGCACTTTCCGGGCTTTCGGACGGAAGAAAAAGAACGGTTTTCACACTCGTTACGTTCCTGAGAAACATGGGTTGGACGGATAAAGAGATTGAGGAAAAGATAATGGAATGGAACAGCAGAAACACCCCGCCTTTAAGGGATTCGTACATCAGGGGTCAGCTTAAGTGGCACTTCCGTCAGTCCAGGAAGATCCTTCCGCCAGGATGCAAAAACGAGCTGTTCATATTGTCCGTTGGTCTCTGCGAACCGGACAGATTGTGCAAAGGTATAAAAAATCCCCTGAACTATGTTTTTAAAGGTGGGAAGCATGATAACGTATCAAAAAATAAGAGAGGTTCACAGAAACGAAAAGGAAAACACGGAGCTGCAGGAACTTCCTGAAAATTTTTTCGCGGAGATCGCGGAATGGCTCGATAGAAAAAGATCCACAAAAGGCGATGTGCTCTCGGCTCTCGAATTCGAGAACGGGAAGAAGCTCCTCGAAGACATAATTTCGATACGTACGAGAAAAATAATTCTCGCTGCTCTCAGAACGGTTAGGGGCGCCGCACCGCCGGAGCAGTTAACCGAAAAAGAGGCCGAATTCTTTGACAGAATGGTGACCGAATTCAAAAGTTTCATGGAATCCATGAAGGTGAGTGCATGTGGCCCGGATGGTGTGGTCGAGGAAAAAATCGAAGCCGTGAAAAAACTCAAAGAGGAAAAAGAAGAAAAAAATATAAATAACGTTAAAATAAGGATATTGAAAGAGGTTCCGGAATTCGTGGACTCGGACCTCAGAAAGCACGGGCCGTACACACCTGGGGAAACGATTGAAACCACACCCGAGGTCGCGAATCTCCTGGTAATGAGAAAACTTGCGGAAAGGGTGGAAAAATGAAGATACCGAAAACCCAAAACAGGTTTTGTCCGCACTGCAGGAAGCACACGGAGCACGAACTCCATAGAGTAAGGGTTTCAAAAAAGAAAAGATCGCTTGCTGAAGGTCAGAGAAGGTTTAAAAGAAAGCTCAAGGGTTACGGATCTTTCCCGAAACCGAATCCGAGAGGAAGAGAAAAGCCCACGAGAAAGGTTGACCTTAGATATGAATGTAAGGAATGTGGCAAACAGCACACGGTTGGGGAAGGATTCAGGGTAAAGAAGTTCGAGGTGGTGAAGTGAAGGATATCGTCCCGTCACCGAGCAGCAAGTTTCTGAAGGTTGTGTGCAAGTGTAAAAACGAGCAGATAATTTTCAACAAAGCCTCAACCGTGGTAAAGTGCCTGGTTTGTGGAGCAACTCTTGCCAGACCCACGGGAGGTAAAGCCGAGGTCAGGGCAAAAATAAAACAGATTTATTAAAAGCTTTTATTTTTTTGTCCATCTTAAAATCTTATGGAGACTGAGATTCAGACCCTTTTGATTTTTGTCATTTTTGCTGTTTTTGTCTATCTCATGTACAGAGCCATAAAGCTCGCGATACAGGCTGCGATAGTTACCGTGGTATCCTTTTCATTTCCGTGGATAATAAAATTCCTGGGTGTAAATCTACCGATCGATGCCAACATCGAAACCGGTCTGTATTTCGCGATTCTCGGTCTCGGTCTTTTTATTCTTTATCACATCTTCCACTTCGTGGTTTACCTGTTAAAACTCATACTCTGGCCGCTGAGGAGGTAGTATGTCGAATAAATCACGGGGAATAAAAAAGGAATGGCTTCTCAAAAAAGAACTCGAACGCTCGGGGTACCTGGTTATAAGAAGCTCTGCCAGCAAAACTGGTATAGACCTTCTCGCCGCTAAAAACGGGAGGGTTCTTGCCTTTCAGGTCCAGAGCTCCGAATACATCTATCCGGAGAAACTCCGTGAGCTCGAAAAATATGCAGAGGCCTTCGGAGCTGAACCCTTGGTGGCGGTAAGAAAAAACGGTAAATGGAAGTTTTCAGCACCTGAAAAACTCAAGAAGTCGGGAAAAATGTTCAAGTTAGAATAGATTTATATTTACCGAAATATATTATTTCGATTATGAAGGCTGCGACGCCGATAACGATAACAGTGATTTTGATTGCGTTCACCATGGTCACGGCTGCAATTCTTGCTGCGTTCACATCGAAATACGTCTCTCAGGAAAGAACTCCTGTGTGCGGTGGCAAGATAAAATTCATCTCAGGGTTTCCGAAATACGAGGATGGTACGATCAAGGCAGTGGTTGAAGCCGAGGGTTCTCCGGTAGGGAACTTTGTTTTCGAAATAATCCTTACAAACGCTTCCGTTCTGAGGGTACCTGATGTGACCGGCTCTGTGGTTTCACCCGGGAAGCTTGGAACGGTTATGTCATCGAAGATAGGCGTACCAAAGGAAAAGATATCACAGGTAAGACTTCTAACGAACTGCACAGACGTCAAAACGCTTTTGACCGCAATTCCGTAATTTTTATATATCAGAGCCTTATAAAATAAATTAAAAAAACCAATGAGGTGATAAATTGGTAGCGAAGAAAGGTATCTCGACAGTGATTGCCGTTATAATGATACTAGTGATTGCAGTGGCTCTGGT
>JAADFI010000013.1 GCA_013152905.1 Microcaldota archaeon | reverse complement strand
GGGTGATCGGATGTACGAGGAGTTTACCGTGGAAATGGAGACAGGTGAAATAAAAAATATCACTCCGGAAGTCAAAAGAATCGTTGAAAAATCCGGAATCTCCGAAGGCATCTGCATGGTTTTTGTGCTCGGTTCAACTGGTGCGGTGTTCGTTAATGAAGACGATCCGAGACTTCTGGACGATGTTTCCGAACTCATGGAAAAACTCGTACCTCCGGGAATCCAGAGGCATCCGGAAAACGGTCATTCGCATCTCAGGGCGCTTCTCATAGGTCCGTCTGTATGCCTCCCCGTAAAAAACGGTTCACTCGAACTAGGAACCTGGCAGGAGATATTCGTTTATAATGCCGACACGAGGTACAGGGAGAGGAGAATAGCCGTTGTTGTTCGGTGATGCGGTGGAGCTTCTCTTTCTCAGAGAAGGCGCGCTCATGTACGGTAAAACTCTTGTTGTGGCGGACCTTCACATAGGTTTTGAGATCGAGCTTTTGCGGTCCGGTATTTCCGTGCCGTCTCAATGGAGGCGCATGGCGGAGCGTATAAAAAAACTTGCCTTCGAATTCTCTGCCCGTGAGGTACTGCTTCTGGGAGACGTTCGGCACGAGGTTCCGAGTCCGACGAAAAAAGAAGAAAACGATCTCAGAAACTTCGTTTCGGACGTGTCGGAAAACCTCAGAGTAATCATCGTTAAGGGAAATCACGACGGCAGGATAGAGGAAATGGTTGACTGTGAGGTGGTGAAGTATGTTAAAATGGAAAACGTGCTTTTCATGCACGGTCATACCGCACTGCCGGAGGACTGTGAAACGGTCGTGATGGCGCACGAGCACCCCGCTGTTAGCTTCAGGGACAGGAGCGGATATTCGTTCACGGAAAAATGCTGGGTGGATATCCGAAATGAAAGAAGGATAATCATCATGCCGGTTTTCAACCCGCTAATCACGGGCAATCCGGTTAATTCTCCTGAGAGAAAACCGGTTTCTCCGGTTATTTCTTCGTTTCCCGGAAGCTCTCTTGTTTACCTGCTCGACGGAACGTTTCTCGGAAAACTCGAAAATATCATGCAAAACCGATGAGCCATTTTAAATATTTTCGCCGGTATATATTTTTCATGAAAGAAAAAGTTCGCGACTTCATCTACGAGTGGCTCGGAAGGAAAAGAACGAAGCGTCACATAGATAACGAATTCACAAGACACTACAGAATCGCCGCCTCCTCATCGAAATACATTTTCACGATCTTTTTTCTCTTCACTCTTTATTACTGGTTCCGCGGAATAAACGTGTTCGACGTCTTTTTCGCATCTCTTGTGGTGTATTTCTTTTCTTCTTTTGCACCGGATATTTTCTATCTCGTGTGGAAGATCATAAGAAACGATAAGAGCTACATTCCGTCCGAGAAGAGAATATACTCGCACCGTTTTCACGGTATGCTGGTCTACGCGCTTTTCATCTTCTTCCTCTTTCTTCCACTCGGAACGGTTAAAGCATGTGTGGTTTCGTTTTTCGCGTTTCTGGGGTACTGGGTGCACCTGACAACGGATAGGATAGAGCTTCTCATAGACAGAGGAAGAAAGTTCTTCGAGCGCGTTTTCAGGGAGTAGATTTATAAAATCTGCGGAAAAATGTAAAATTATGCTGGACTCTCGATTCAGGGATTTTGAGAACTTCGTTTTCGACCTTGACGGCACGGTGTGGAACTGGGTCGAGCCGCTGCCAGGTGCTGTTGATGTGTTTGCCAGGCTCAGGAGCCTCGGAAAAAACGTGGTTTTTCTGACCAATAACACGATGCTTACACGCGAGGGTTTTGCTACAAAACTTCAGAACTTCGGAATCAACGCGAGTCCGGATGAAATAATCAATCCTTCGCTTGTTGCCTGCGAGCTCTTTCGGGGAAAAACCGTCTTCTGTATAGGCGAAGGTATCGTTTCCGAGCTCAGACGTTCCGGTGCAAGGATTTCTCCTTCCGGTGCAAAAATCGTTCTGGTTGCAACCGACCGATCCGTGACTTACGAAAAACTTTCGATTGCCTGCGAATGCGTGTTTTCGGGTGCGGAGTTTTATAAAACAGCCGACGGCGGAATATTCATACACGGCCAGAGAAAACTTCCTGGTGCGGGCGCGCTCGCGAATCTCGTTGAATACGTTACGGGAAAAAAAGCCGTGCTCCTTGGAAAGCCGTCGGAATACATGATCGAAGCCGTTTCCGGGCTGGAGCTCGAGCCGTCGAGGACCGTTTTATTCGGCGATGAATGCGATTCTGATATTCATCTCGGGAAAAAGCTCGGTTTCACAACGGTTCTTGTTAAAACCGGAAGGGACAGGAAACCATGCGGTGAATACGAGCCAGATTATATTTTGAATTCAATAGCCGATATCACAGGGTGATGGGATATGCCGTGCGGTAGAAAGAGAAAGAGGAAGAAGATAAAGAAACACAAGCTGAAAAAGAGGAGAAAAAAGATGAGACACAAAAAGAGATAAATACTTTCCCAACCAAAAAATAAAAAAACGAGGTGGGGATTGATGTCTGTTGTGGATACTGTGAGAAGTTATAGACCAAACTTAGATAAAAAACCTCCGAGTACGCCAGAAGCGATGTATATCAATGGATTGGGTGAAAAAGTAGAAAGAATTAGAAACCAATACAATGTTTTAATAGAAACTATTGTGGATCGTCCTCCTATTTAAAAATTTAAAATCTTAATGATAAGCCAAAAATTATGAAAAAAAATCCGAAGAAGGATTTGGGTGATGCTCTCAGCGAGCTGATGATAAAGTACCAGCGTAATCTCGGTATATGTCCGCTTGTTATTCACTATTTCGATGTCGATAAACTTCTGCTCGAGCCGGAAAAAATTCCCGAATCGATAGCCTTTCTGATCGGCGAGCTAAACAAAATCGAAGAGGAGAGATGTTCCCTTCTCCGGGAAATCGGAATAGACCCTGAACCACTGCTTTGTGAAATTCATCAAAATAAAAATTACCTGGTGGAACTGGCTTCGCGGATTTCACTCTACCTGCAGTTACAGTCAAAGGATAAGGATCCTGCATATCGTTAGTTTAATTTTATCACGCGCGCGGGCTCGTCCTTTTCTTTGTTCCGCTCGATTCTGTAGAGAAATCCGGAGACCGCGTCTTCCAGCGCCGGTTCGTGAGTAATCAGAAAAACCTGGTCCACGAACTCGGTTATACGTTCTCTGAGAATCCTTGCGAGTTCCTCGGTGGCCCTTGCATCTAAATTATGCGTCGGTTCGTCGAGCACGAGCCATCTCAGTTGCGGAGCGAGAACGAGGGCAAAAGCGATTCTGAGGGTTAGGCACGCCAGCGATCTTTCGCCTCCGGAGACGGCCTCGGCCGAAACCCAGCCGTTACGATCCCTTAGCTGAAGGATATAATCACCGTCGACCGCAAGTCTGATCGAGGTGAAATCACCGTAAGGGTACAGCTCCTGCCATATACTGTGCATGACCTGGTTTATCGCCGAGACGAAATTCTTTCTGAGCTCCTCCTGGGTTTTCTGCAAAACGTTTTCCAGTATCTCCAGCTGGGATGCGATAAATCTGAACTTTTCGATTTCCCTCTCCATCTCTTCTATGGTTTTTATCTGCTTTGCGGTTTCTTCGAGCTTTCTCGATCTTTCGTTTAAAACCGCTTTCGAGGACTCGAGTTCTGCCAGAAGCCTGGTTTCTTCGGCCGAGATTTTTTCGTACTCTTCTCTCAGCTTTGGTAACGCATCGGTCTCGGCGAGACCCGAAAGCTCTGAAATTATTTCATGGATCTTTCTGCTGTTCTCGGTGAACATCCTCCTTTTTCTTTCAAGTTCGCTGAATTTTGCAATTATCTGGACGGCTCTCTCCCTTTCGACCCTGAGTTCCTGGATTTTCCTTCTAACTTCGTTTTCGACCGCTTCACTTTGTCTGAGGGTTTTCTCACCCTCGGTGATCTTTCTGTTAAGATCGGTTATCTCCTTTTCCAGGGATAGTAGGCTGTCTTCTTCCGGGATCTGCTCGAGTTTTTTCTTCAGTTCGGAAAACTTTCTTTCCCTCTTGCGCACCTCGGCGAGTTTAAGCTCCGTGTTTTTCAGCTCGTTTTCGATTTCTTTCAGCTGTCTTTCTGCTTCTTCCCGTTCACGCGATATTTTTTGCAGGAGTTCATTCTTTTTTTCCTCGCTTATTTCCCTGAGGCAGGTCGGACAGGTCGGTCCAAGGGAACTCAGCGATGCAAAATTCTTTTTCAGCTCGTTCAGCTTCCCTCTTAGTACACCAGCCCGCTGATGCAGTTCGTTCATTTTTTTCTCGAGCTCCATGGCCTCTCTTTCGGGTTTACCCAGCTGGTCGAGTTCGGTTTTTAATTTTTCGGCTTCTTCGATGAGTTTTTTCATTTCGTCAAACCTGAACTTTTTGAGGGCAAGCTCTTCCTTCGATGAGGAAAGCTCTTTTCTCAGCCTGTCGATGTTTTCGACCGCTGCTCGCTGTTTCTCTTCGAGCTCGGTTATGCTTTTCTCGATAGCGGAAACATCGGGCGGTGTCGTCCCCTTGAGTTCCTTTTCCAGTCTTTCTATATCGGAAGAAAGCTGCCTGTTAACCGAGTTTAGGGAACCGAGTTTTTCCTTAAGAGACTGTCTTTTTTTCTCTATCTCCTCGAGTTTCGTGATCTCGGCCCTGAGCTTTTCCTTTTTTGCACGGACCTCACCGAGCTTGGCTTCGATGAACGTTATTTTTTCCCGTATCGTTTTCACATCCTTTTCTAGCCTGACCCTGAGTTCCTCGAGCTCGCTGCGGTTGAACGACTCCAAAACGGTTTCCCTTTCCCTGACAGCTACCTTGAATCTGTTTGCAAGGCTCGTTGTGGTTGCCCTGGCCTTTTCGAAGTTATCGAGTTTGAGCAGCTCGTCTATCTTTTTCATCCTCTTTCCTTTAGGAATGGTGAGAAACATATCGAGCTGATTCTGTTCGGAATAAACCGCGCGCGTGAACAGGTCGTAGTTCATTTTAAGCAGATTTTCTATAATTTCCGTCACCTTTTTTGGCTGTGCTTCGATAAGCCTGTCACCCTCGAAAAGCTCGGCTGTGCTTTTACCCTTTCTCACGGTTCGTTTCACGGTGTACTCCTTTCCGTTGATTTCGAATCTCACGGTGACCGAAGATTCCGATGCCTGAACGGGCTTTTTGGTTATCACATCCTCGAGTTTTATCTTTTTCTGGTTCAGTTGCGGGAACGTACCGAAAAGCCCGAAGCAAATTGCATCTAGCACGGATGTTTTTCCGGCTCCTATGATTCCTATGAGGCAGTTCGTTCCCTCGGAAAATTCGAGCTCGGAATGTGTGTGGCACTTCCAGTTTTTCAGTATCACTTTGTTGATCATTTTCTACCACCCGCAAGAAGCGTGAATGCCTCATCGACGTTTCCTTCAACCAGAAAATCGAAGAGTTCATCGATGTTTATTTTACATCCGGCGGTTTCCAGGTTTTTTCTCAGCAGCGCGAGGCCGTGTTCCTCCGGTGAAAGCTTTTCCTCCCTGAAAAGTCTGAGGGCTTCCACGGATTCCTGGGCGTCCTCTGTCATGAGAGAGTGGTTTATTCTCACGATGAGCCTGTCGGAAAACTTTTTCTGGAAAACCGAAAAATCCGGTATGCTCGAACCCTGCGGAACGGTTCCCCTGATTTTGACCCATACAACCGGTTTTTTATCGTGAGGTTGTGAGGAAATTTCCTCCAGGCGCCGGTTGATTACTTCGAGAACATCGTCCGTGTATTTCAGGTCCACCCTGTAAACCTTTCTCTGACTGGCGAACGGAACGAACTGTACATTCCTGCCGTCGAAAACAACGTAACCCTTCGTGTCGGATTCCGAGACGTGCGAGGATGTCGGTACCGTGCTTCCCGTTAGGACGAGTTTACCTCCTTTCAGGTCTTTGATTTCGTGCCAGTGCAGATGGCCGAGAACGTAAAGATCGAATCCGTCGGGCAGATCGTCGAGACTCAGGGAAGGTGGGTCGAGCGGCGAGTACACGTATTCCTTTACGGATTGATGAAAAACGAAAATGTTGATTGCGTCTTCCACCGGTTTGGGGCTCCATTCCTTCAGAATATCGAATGCATACCTGTCCGGAACACCGGAAAATCCGTGGACCGCAACTTTTTTTCCGTCGATTTCGAACACGACCGAAGACCTGTGGAGGTGTATCACGAGACCCGCGTGTTCCAGGGCCTGAATCGGATTCACCATATGGATACTTCTTCTTTCGTGCGTTCCGTGGATCACCACTACAGGAATTCCCATCAGCGCGAGCGGAGAGATCTCGCTCCGGTCCTTTCCGATCGTTTCGATGAGTTTCGTTGCACACGGGACGTTTCTGGTTTTGGAGAGAATTCTCGCGGTACGTGCAAAAACCTCCTGTTTCGGCACACGGGTGTCGAAAAGGTCACCGGCGATGATTACGAGGTCGGCGTCGAGATTTTTCGAAATAGCTTCATCGAGCGTTTCGAACGGGTCCTCCCCGCGTTCGCCGCCGAAATCGAATCCGCAATGGCAGTCCGAAAACATCACGATCTTCAATCTTCCCACCCGAAAACAATATATATTAACTGTATTTTAATGGTTTTCGGTGGTGTTTTGAGCGAAAAGCTGGGTGTAAAGAAAAAGGATTTCACGGAATGGTTTGAACGTGTGCTTTTCTATTCGGAAATAATAGACCACAGATATCCGCTGAAAGGCGTATATGTATGGAGACCTTTCGGTATGAAACTCATGAAACTTTTAATGGATAAAATGAAAAAGCTCATGGAAAAGAGCGGTCACGAAGAAGCTTATTTTCCCCTCTTTTCGCCGATAAGTATATTTTCGAAAGAGGCCGAGTTTCTGAAAGGATTTTCCGGTGAGTCCTTAAGAGTAACTAGAACCGGGAAACGAAAACTTTCCGAGGAGCTCGTGGTCAGACCAACCAGCGAAACCATAATGTATTACATGTTTTCTTTATGGATAAGATCGTGGAGAGATCTCCCGCTCAAAATATTCCAGGTCGTGCCGATTTTCAGATGGGAAACGAAAATGACAAAACCTCTTCTCAGAGTAAGGGAAATAGTCTTTTTTAAGGAGGCCCATACAGCTCACGAAACCAGACAGGAGGCTGATGAACAGATAAAAGAAGCGATAAAAATTTACACCGAGTTTTTCGAGTGGTTGGGTATACCTTTTATATTACTGAAAACTCCTTCCTGGGATACATTTGCAGGCGCGGAATATAACTATGATTTTGTTACGGTTCTTCCTGACGGAAAAGCCCTCGAGCTTGCATCAGTCATAAATCTTGGTCAGAAGTTTGCAAAGGTCTTTAACATAGAATTTATGGATAGAAATGAAGAAAAGAGATTGGTATGGCAAACGTGTTATGGGATTTCAGAGCGGGTTTTAGGTGCGGTGGTAGCTATCCACGGCGACGATAAGGGGTTGGTTTTACCGCCTGATATAGCCCCCGTGCAGGTAGTTGTGGTTCCGATACCGGGAAAGGGAGTGGATGAAAAAATCAAAAAGATAACGAGCTTTCTCGAAGGTCTGCGGGTCGTTATCGATGAGCGGGATGTGAGACCGGGCGAAAAATATTATCACTGGGAAGCTAAGGGTGTTCCCATTAGAATTGAAGTCGGCGAAAAGGAGGTGAAGAAAAATTTTGTCACTCTTGCAAGAAGAGATACGGGCGAAAAAATCAAAGTTGAAGATTCCAGAATTAAGAAGGAAATTTTCAGAATACTTTCAGAAATACAAAAAAACATATCCGAAAAAGCAAAAAATGGATTCGCGCAATTTATAAAAACAGCTTTTTCAGAAGAAGAGGCTAAAAAGATGATAGAAAAAGGAGGAATTGTGAAAATTCCGTGGTGCGGCAAGGACGAATGCGGGGAAAATTTGCAAGAAAAGCTACCGGGTGAAGCTTTAGGGTTCAAAGATGACGAAAAACCTGCAGAACCATGTATATGCGGCTCGGAGTCTACAACTTATCTTTACTTCGCAAGATGTTACTGAAGTAAATCCAGGTTAACGGATCAGCGAATAGGAAGCGGATTCTCGAACTTATCCGCATACTGCAGCCGAAACAAAGTCCGTTGAACCGGGTCCTGTATCAAGGAAAGGGTTGTCGTAACATCACATAATGGATGCAGAAGCACCGAAACGGCAAAAACGACCGAAAACTTTATAAAGTTCGGTTGTATATTTGATAATACTACTACGGGTCGGTGGTTGGTTGGCGCTTAATGTTCTTGAACACGTCCTAGTACCGAAGCATGAAATTCTTTCAGAGGAAGAGAAGAAAAGGTTACTTGAGACTTTAAACATATCCGAAAAACAGCTGCCGAAAATACTCCTCAACGACCCCGTGGTGAAGGCTCTCGGCGCGAAGGAAGGTGATGTGATTAAAATCACCCGAAAAAGTCCGACAGCCGGGAAAAGCTTCTATTACAGACTCGTGGTGAAGAGCTGATGGTCGAGTTTCAGCCTCTCCTGGAATCCTTTGCAAAGGAAAAGGGCTTCGTACGTTTCCAGATAGACAGCTATAACGAATTTGTTGAAAACGGTCTTCAGAGAATAATCGACGAGATAGGCGAGATAAGACCCGAGGTACCGGAAATAGGTGAACTCGTCATAAGGCTCGGAAAGGTCACCGTTGGCGAACCGGTTATAAAGGAGGCCGACGGCTCGGTTAGAAAGATTCTTCCGATGGAAGCAAGAATAAGAGACCTCACATATGCAGCGCCGATATACCTTGAAATGACGCCTGTTGTGAACGGTAAGGAACAGGACACTGTTGAGGCTGTAATAGGATCGCTTCCGGTCATGGTAAAATCCAAGCTTTGTCCTCTTTCGCGAATGAGCAGAGAAGAGCTCATAAAGGCCGGTGAGGACCCGGACGATCCGGGAGGTTATTTCATAATCAACGGTACCGAAAGGGTGCTGGTTCTCATAGAAGAGATAGCACCGAACAGAATAATAGTTGAAAGATTGAAGTCTGGCAATTACAGAGAAATAGCAAGAATAAACTCCGAGAGAAACGGCTTCGTGCAGAGACACCTTATAGAAAGGAAAAACGACGGGTCGGTTTACATCACCTTTGCGAGTATAAAGAAAATGCCGGTTGCCGTCATGCTCAAAGCTCTGGGTATGGAGAGTGATAAAGAAATAATCGAAAACCTTTCCAAGGACGAGGACGTGATAAGAGAGTTTTACTATAATCTCTACCTCACCGGTGTAACGACGCAGAAAGAAGCCGTGGAATACATCGGTTCCTATCTCAAGGTTCCGAAGGAAACGATGAAAGAGAGGGTTGACCAGGTCCTGGACAGATATCTTCTACCGCACATCGGACAGGATAAAAAGGCACGGAAGGAGAAGGCGATCTTCCTTCTCAAAGCAGTTGAAAAACTCATTCTGCTTGCACAGGATAAAATCCCGGAGGATGATCTGGACCATTATGCGAACAAACGCCTGAAACTTTCCGGCGACCTTCTCGAGGTCCTTTTCAGATCCGCCCTCATGGGTAACTGGGGTCTCATCAAAAAAATCAGCGGAAACTATCAGAAGCTCGTGAGAAGAGGGAAGCTTCCGCCGGTCCAGACGGTCGTGGAGGCAAATACCGTAAATAACCTCGTTCAGTCGGCCCTTGCCACGGGATCCTGGGTCGGAGGCCGAACCGGTGTATCGCAGCGTCTGGAAAGAACGAACTATCTCCGCACGCTTTCTCATCTGAGAAGCGTTATTTCACCGCTCGCATCCAGTCAGGAGCACTTCGAGGCAAGAGAGCTCCACGCAACTCATTTCGGAAGACTCTGTCCCGCACAAACACCCGAGGGACCGACAATAGGATTGAGAAAATATCTCGCTCTCATGGCCGAGATCACAGGTTCGTTAACCTCTTCGGAGAAGAGAAAACTCCTTTCGTCGCTGAAACTCTCACCGCTCAACTCCGAAAAAGTGAGTGTGTACCTCGACGGTCAGCCTGTTGGCTCTGTCGAAGACGGAAAAGCTCTTGTCGAAGAGCTCAGAAAAAAGAGGAGGTCAGGACTCATACCGCACACGGTCAACGTTGCGTTTTTGGAAGATATTTCCGAGGTGAGAATAAACACTGACGCCGGGAGACTCAGAAGACCGCTTGTTGTTGTCGAGAACGGAAAACCGAAGCTCACGGAGGAACATATCAGAAGAATAAAGGAAGGCTCGCTGAAGTGGTCGGATCTTATCAAAAAAGGTATAATCGAGTATCTTGATGCAGAAGAAGAGGAAAACGCAATAGTTGCTGCTTCGGAGAATGAACTTACAGACGGACACACGCATCTTGAACTCTCACCTCTTGTGGCTCTCGGTCTCTCCGCGAGTCTCTGCATCTTCCCGCAGCACAACCGTGGTGACAGGGTCCTTCTCGGAGCAAAGATGCTCGAACAGGCCATAGGTCTCTATCAGTCCAGCTTCCCGCTGAGAACCGACACCAAATCGAACGTGCTTACGTATCCTCAGGAGCCGCTCGTCTCTTCAAAAACCGCGCCGGTTATAGGTGTGAATCATCACCCGGCCGGTCAAAACGTGGTAATAGCGATCGCTACCTACCAGGGTTACAATATGGAGGATGCAATAGTGATCAACAAGGCTTCGATCGAAAGGGGCCTTTTCAGGTCGTTCTTTTTCAGGGTTTACACCGCGGAGGAGAAGAGATACTGGGGAGGACAGGAGGACGTAATAGGAATTCCGGACAAGGATGTCAGGGGTTACAGAACAGAGGAGGATTACAGAAACCTTTCGGAGGACGGAACGATCAATCTCGAGGTACCGGTCGGTGGCAACGATGTACTGGTTGGAAGAACATCTCCGATGAGATTTCTCACAACCGAGCTCATGGCCGGTATTTCCAACAGGAGGGAGACATCCGTCACGCTGAGACACGGTGAGAGAGGAATCGTGGACAGAGTTTTTATAACGGAATCTGCAAACGGAAACAAACTCATAAAAGTCGCCGTGAGGGATGAAAGAATTCCCGAACTCGGGGACAAGTTCGCCACGAGACACGGACAGAAAGGTGTCATAGGTCTCATAGTTGATGAGGAAAACATGCCTTTCACGTCTTCCGGTATAATTCCGGATATAATCTTCAATCCACATTCGATTCCGACCAGGCAGACCATAGGACAGCTTCTCGAGATACTCGCGGGAAAGGCCGCGGCACTTTCCGGAAGGAAGCTGGACGGCTCACCGTTTTCGGATCTCACCGAAGAAAAACTCAAGGAAATTCTGAAATCCTTCGGTTTCAGAAGCGATGGCAAGGAAGTCATGTACTCCGGTACCACGGGTGAACGTTTCGAGGTTGAAATATTCACTGGCATGGTTTACTTCCAGAAACTGGATCACATGGTGGCCGATAAAATCCACGCGAGGTCCAGAGGCCCGGTGGCGCTTCTCACAAAACAGCCTACAGAGGGAAGAGCAAAAGAAGGCGGTCTCAGACTCGGTGAGATGGAGAAGGATTGCCTGATAGCGCACGGTGCGGTGCTCACACTCAAGGAAAGATTTTCATCGGACAAAACGACTGTTCCGATATGCAAAAAATGCGGTATTATTGCGGTGCTCTCGAGAGGTAAAGAAAAATATCAGTGCCCGCTCTGTAAGGATTCGGACGTGGCTGAGGTGGAAATGTCGTACGCGTTCAAGCTCCTGCTCGATGAACTCAAGGCCATGCTTATATATCCGAAAATAAACGTGAAAGAATAGGTGGGAAATATGATAGAATCGATAGAGTTCAGGCTGCTGTCACCGGAAATGATAAAAAAACTTGCGGTAGTTGAAATAACCAAACCCGAGCTGTACGATATAGACGGTTTCCCGGTGGAAGGCGGAATCATGGACCCGAGACTCGGTGTCATAGATCCGGGACTGAGGTGCAGAACCTGCGGTGCGAGGGCGGGTGAGTGTCCGGGACACTTCGGATACATAGAACTCGTCAGACCCGTAATCCATGTTTTACACGCAAAGCTCATATTCAATCTTTTGAAAACCTTCTGTTCTTCGTGCGGAAGGTACCTCGGTGAAGACGGAAAGAAGAAATGTCCTCACTGTGGCGAGGAGCAGAAAAAAATAAAATTCGAGAAGCCGTTTACCTTCAGAGAGGACGGAAAAAATCTCACACCCGTTGAGATACGGGAAAGGCTCGAAAAAATACCAGACGAGGATCTCGAAAAAATCGGTTTTAAAGGCGGACGTCCGGAATGGCTTGTTCTCACCGTTCTTCCCGTGCCGCCCGTTACGATGAGACCTTCCATCACTCTGGAATCCGGCGACAGGAGCGAGGATGATCTTACGCACAAGCTTGCTGACATAATAAAAATAAACCAGCATCTGAAAGATAACATAATCATCGGTGCACCGGACTTCATTATCGATGACCTGTGGGAGCTTCTTCAGTATCACGTTGCGACGTATTTCGACAACGAGCTCGCCGGTGTGCCGCAGGCAAGGCACAGAAGCGGTCGGCCTCTGAAAACGCTTTCCCAGAGACTGAAAACCAAGGAAGGAAGATTCAGGCACAACCTTGCCGGGAAAAGAGTGAACTTCTCGGCCAGAACCGTTATCTCTCCGGACCCGTTCATTTCGATAAACGAGGTCGGTGTCCCTGTTGTTATAGCCAAGGAGCTGACCGTTCCCGAGACTGTGAGAAAGGACAATATCGAAGAGCTGAAAAAACTCGTTAGAAATGCCGATGAGTGGCCGGGCGCGAATTATATAATCAGGCCGGACGGAAGGAGGAAAAGGATAACAAAGGAAAACGCTGAGGAGATTGCCGAGGAAATTTCCGAGGGATACGTGGTCGAACGGCACCTGCTGAACGGTGATGTGGTGCTTTTCAACAGGCAGCCTTCGCTTCACAGAATGAGCATGATGGCGCACAGGGTTCGTGTTACTCCCTGGAGAACATTCACGCTCAATCTCTGTACGACCCCGCCGTACAATGCGGACTTCGACGGAGATGAAATGAACCTTCACGTACCGCAGAGTATAGAAGCCAGAACCGAGGCCGAGCTTCTCATGGAGGTCCAGAGACACATAAGATCCCCGAGATTCGGCGGGCCGATAATCGGATGTAAGCAGGACCATATTTCCGGTAACTACCTTCTCACGAGAAAGGAAACCAGATTAACCAGAAGCGAAGCGTTCGAGCTCCTGTGTTCGATAGGAGTTGTACCAGAAATAAAAAAGGAGAAACTCAGCGGAAAGGAGGTGTTTTCCTACATCCTTCCCGAAGGTCTCAACATAGAATTTAGAGCCAAGGCGTGTCGTGGATGCAGGAAGTGCAAAAAGGAAAACTGCGAGTACGATTGTTACGTTGTTATTAAAAACGGGAAGCTTAAAACCGGTGTGATAGATGCAAAGGCAATAGGAGGAGAAAGCGGTCGGTTGATAGATTCCATAGAAAAGAACTTCGGCACCGAGGAAGCGCACAGGTTCATAGACAGGGTTTCACAGCTCGGAATTCTCTACCTTCAGAAACGCGGCTTTACGATAGGTCTTGACGATTTCGAAATCTCGGAAGATGCCAGAAAGAAGATTTCAAGACACATCGAGTCCGCGAAGCAGGAAGTTAAAAAACTCATAGAAAAATACGAGAAGGGCGAGATAGAGATTCTTCCCGGTTTGACCGAGAAGCAGAGCCTGGAAATGCATATTCTCAATACACTGAAAAGGGTTCTCGACGTTTCCGGAGAAATAGTCGCTGCGGACCTTCCGGAAAACGAAGCAGTAATTATGGCCAGGTCCGGTGCCAGAGGAGGAATAGTTCAGCTCGTTCAGATCTCCGGATGCGTCGGACAGATGACAGTTTTCGGTGAAAGGGTTCACAGGGGTTACAGAAACAGAACTCTTTCGCACTTCAGGCCCGGTGAACTTTCCGCCGAGGCCCACGGGTTCGTCACCAATTCGTACAAGACGGGCGAAAACATATTCGAATTCTTTTTCGATGCCATGTCGGGAAGGGAAGGTCTCATGGATAAATCCCTGAGGACGAAGCATTCCGGATACATGGAGAGACGTCTGATGAACGCGCTTCAGGATCTGAGACTGGAATACGATATGACCGTGAGGGACAACAGGAAAATAATAATACAGTTCCTGGCGGGCGAGGACGGAATAGACCCGTCCAAGTCCGATTGGGGTAAACTGGATGTCAGAATGATAGCAAAAAACGTTGTAGGGTGAAAATATGGAGCTGCCGGAAAGTATAAAAAAGGAAGTGGAAGCCGTTTGCAGGGAAATGAAGCTAACGGAATCGCAGAAGAAAAAAGTATACGAAAGGGTGAAGGAAGTTTATAGAAAATCCATGTTTGAACCCGGTGAAGCTATAGGGGTTGTGGCAGCTCAGAGTATATCCGAGCCAGCTACGCAGATGACCATGAGGACGTATCACGCAGCAGGTGCTGCGCAGATTCAGGTCACCTTGGGTCTTCCGAGACTCATGGAAATTTTCGATGCGAGAAGAACACCCAGCACACCGACGATGACGATATATCTCAAAAAGGAATACAACAACCCTGAAGGAGCGAAAAAGATAGTTTCCCTGATAAGGGAAACGAGAATAGAGGATCTGACCTCGGAAGTTCAGGTAGATGTGCTTAACGGAAAGATAGAAATCATACTTGATCCTGAAAAGCTATCCGAAGCCGGGCTTACATCGAAAGACCTGGCCAAGATTCTCAAGGAAGGTAAACTTTCGGTCAGGGCGAGTGAAAAGAAACTGAGCGTATCTGTTGAAACCGACGAACTCTCGGAGCTTCAAAGGGTAAAGACCAAGGTTCTTTCAACGGTTGTACGCGGAATAAAAGGAGTTAAACAGGCCGTGGTTTCAAAGAAAGACGGCGAATGGGTTATAAATACGCTTGGCTCGAATCTTTCAAAGGTGATGGAGATTGAGGGTGTCGACCCGACGAGAACGGTTTCGAACGATATTCACGAGGTTGCGAAGGTCCTGGGAATCGAGGCTGCAAGGAGCCTCATCGTGCAGGAAGCTTCGAAAACTCTCGAAGAGCAGGGCCTTGATGTGGATATAAGACATCTTCTCCTCGTTGCCGATACGATGACGGTAGACGGAGTGGTCAAACCCATAGGAAGATACGGTGTTGCCGGTGCCAAGGGTTCCGTTCTTGCCAGGGCCAACTTCGAAGAAACCATAAAACATCTCACGCAGGCTGCTGTTTCCGGAGAGGTCGACAGACTCGAAAGCATAGTTGAAAACGTAATGATAAACCAGGTTGTTCCGATCGGAACAGGGATGTTCGAACTGATCTTTAAACCTCCGAGGGGTAAGAAATGAACGAGAAGAGGCTGAAAAAAGCTATCGAGGAAGGAAGGGTGATACTCGGTAAAAAAAGCGTGCTCAGGGAGCTGAAAAACGGAAGATTGGAAGCCGTGATAGTTGCGGTGAACTGCCCGTACTCCGAGGATATAAAAAGATACGCAAAACTTTCGGGTGTTGAAATCGAGGAGTTTCCCGGAACCGGAAAAAATCTCGGAACCTTCTGCGGAAAACCGTTTTCAGTGGCAAGCATCGGAATCCGGCGTGAGAAACCATGAGACAGTTCGACACCGAGACGCTCAGAATCATAACGGCTTTCGAGAACATCACCAATGCCGAGGTAAGGGACTGTATAATAACTCCTGAAAGACTTTACTTCCTCCTTTCACCCGGTCACATGCCGAAAGCCATAGGCAAAAACGGAACCATAATAAAAATCGCTGAAAAAATGCTCGGTAAAAAAATAAAGGTTTTCGAGTATTCGGAGGCTGTCGAGGAATTTCTCAAAAATCTGTTTCCGGCTGCAAAGAAAATCGAGATAAAGAAAAACACCGTCTCAGTTTACGTCAGTCCGAAGGATAGGGGAAGCATAATAGGAAAGAACGGTTCGAATATAAAGGCTATAAGGGAGATCCTGAAGAGAAATTCTGGAATCACCGACGTTCGGATAGTTTAGGAAAGAGAAGTATTTTTTTCACAGGCATACCAGGTTTAAGGGTACCGAATTCAAGGGAAAATCTTTTTTCATCCGCGCCGATGGAGTCGAGAATCTTTTCGGCAGCCGAAGGAATGAACGGATAGAGCAGGACGGAAAGTATTCTCAAACATTCGAGAAGACTGTAAACCGTTTCCGTGAGCCTGAAGCTATCCCTGAGTTTCCACGGTTGCGTTTCATTTATGTATGAGTTGAGCTTGGAGATGAATCTGAAAATCTCGTTCAGCGCCATGTGCAGCCTGAATCTCTCGATCTCCTCCGAAACTCTTTTAACGGTCAGGGCTGAAATTTCAGAAAGGAAGCGATCTATCCTTCTTTCAGGGACGCGGGATGAAAAGAACTTCTCGCATAAAGCCGTGCACCTCGTTGCAAGGTTTCCCAGGCCGTTGGACAGTTCGGCATTGCATGTTTTTATCAGGGCTTCTTCGGTGTAATCGCCGTCTTCGAGAGTCGGTATTTCTCTTAAAAGATAATACCTTACCCTGTCGGTTCCGAACTTTTTTATTTGATCCAAAGCGTCCTTGAAATTTCCAAGGCTCTTGGACATTTTCTTTCCGCCCGATGTGACAAAACCGTGTATGACTATTTTTTTCGGAAGCGGAAGTCTCGCTGAAAGAAGTATGGCAGGCCATATAAGACAGTGGAACCTGTATATATCCTTGCCTATCACGTGAACATCCGCCGGCCAGTACTTTTCGAACTTTTCCGTTTCGTCTGGAAAACCTATTCCGGAAAGATAGTTCGTGAGTGCATCGCACCACACGTAAATTACCTGATCTGGGTCACCGGGAACAGGTATACCCCAGCTGACCTTTGAGGCCTCTCTAGAAAAGCTCACGTCTTCAAGACCCTTTTTCAGAAAAGCCAGCACCTCTTTTTTTCTCTTTTCCGGGATTATTTCCATTTCACCCGATTCGATGATCTTCTCGAGGACGCTCTGATATTTTGAAAGTTTGAAAAAATAATTCTCCTCCTCGATCACTTCCAGTTTCTCCCTGCCGTGCGAGGGGCAGCCGCCGTTCACCAGTTCTCTTTCGGACTTGAACTCTTCACAACCAACGCAGTAAACACCTCTGTACTTTTTCTTGTAGATATCCCCGGAGTTCACGAGTCTCCGCCACATTTCTTTTACAGCCTTTTCGTGTTTTCTGGACGATGTTCTTATAAATTCGTTGAAGGAAAGGTTCAGCTCTTCGGCAAGGTTTCTGAAAACCGCACTCATTTTATCGGCGAATTTTTTCGGTTCGAGACCGTTTTCGGCCGCGGTTTTCTGGATCTTCAGACCGTGTTCGTCCGTGCCTGTGAGGAAAAAAACATCGTAACCGCGAATTCTGTGCCACCTTGCAAGTACATCGGCTATGACCGCTTCAAGGGCGAAACCCACATGGGGTATGTTATTGATGTAGGGTATGCTTGTCGTGATGAAAAATTTTTTCATGGGTTATAAATTTAAGTTTCAAAATATAAAATTTTTTAATGTTCGTTGTGTTCGAAGGAATTGACGGCTCGGGAAAGGACACCCAGGTGGAGATTTTCAAAGGGAAGTTCGATATCTACGTAAGATTTCCGGAGTACAGAACGCCGTCCGGTGTGGCGATAAAGTACATTCTTGAAGGAAGAATACCCTACAGCCCGGAGATGATGGTGTACCTGAATCTTCTGAACATGAAGGAGGTGACCTCGAGGCTGGATTTTTCTAAGAAAATACTGGCGAACAGATATTTCAGTTCGACCCTCGCGTACAACTGCGCGGACGTGGAGAAATGCCTGCGTGCAGCTGAGCTGATAGGAATCCCGAAGCCGGATCTCATTGTTTTGATAGATGTCGCACCGGAAACAGCCATATCCAGAATTTCAGGAAGGGATGAAAAACACATCTTCGAAACCGCAGAAAATCTCAGGGTTATCAGGGAAAGATTTCTGTATCTTGCCAAAAACAACGTTTTTTCCAGGTGGGTTGTGATAAACGGTGAAAAAAGCATTCAGGAGGTGACGGAGGATATAAGTAACGTTCTTAACCTATGACGTCGCCTTCGCCCGGTGGTATCAGCCGCTGAAACTCGCTGAGGTCTATCTCTTCTATGAGTTTTTTATCTTCGGGTAACGATTTCTGAAGTATTTTTATTTTCACGGTTTTCGCTACATCGCTCTGTTTCATGTTACCGGGAACCACGGTGACGAAGTACTTTGCGTGCTTCCTCACCGCCTGTACCGGGCCACAGATGGGTTTGGCTTCGTCCCCGAGCGAAACGCCTATCGAGATCTTCGGTTCCATTTTTTTGAGATAATTCTTCCTTCCCCTTATCATGAATGCACCCTTCGGGAGATACTCACCCGCCGGCGGTGTTTTCGACACCTGTTCGGGTCTTATCCAGTAGACCTCCACGCCCATTTTTCTCTTCCATGCGGAAGAGTATGCCGCGGCAAATTCTCCTGCTTCCCTCACCGCAACCGGGGTTATTTCCTTGCCTTCGGATTTTATCACCACGAACGGTGCTCCGTGGATGTCGGCGTGAAGGACTATGTCGTTCGGCTCGGTGTATTTTTTTATGAGCACTTCGTTCTGTGTGGCGTCCCTTCCGGCAACCACGAGGAACCCGTCGCTCGTAATAAACCACCTGAACTTTTCGTACCATTTTTTCGGTTTTTTCCTCTTCGGGATGACCTTTTTTTCCTGCGGTTTCTTCAGTTTTCTCAGGCGATAGAGGAGTTTTCTTCTTTCAGAGAGCGCGTTTTCAAGTTTCTTTTTGAGTTTTTTGGCTTTTTCAAAGTAAATTTCCGCGTTTTCCTGAGGTGTTAACCTGAAGTCCAGAGTAACCTCTGTGCCGGAAAGCTCGAGAACTATCGTGCCGTTCGACTCGTTTATACTTTTTATCGCCGCCGTTTCCGGGGTGTCCTCGACTTCTATTCTTCTTTTTATCTCATTCCA
Source organism: Microcaldota archaeon (assembly GCA_013152905.1). Lineage (GTDB taxonomy): Archaea > Aenigmatarchaeota > Aenigmatarchaeia > Aenigmatarchaeales > JAADFI01 > JAADFI01. The sequence continues at coordinate 11,984 of JAADFI010000013.1, read as the reverse complement.
GCTCAGCCCTGAGTCACGTGCACGCTTGAGACCCGAGAATATGCTTTCAACGAGATGAAAGTTCGAGTAGATCGCTTCAGCCGACTTTCTCATCTTTTTTTCCTCTTCCCTCAGTCTTTTTATCGCTTCCGCCTGTTCCTCTTTTATTTTTTCCAGTTTTTTGAGCTCCGGGTCTTCCTGTGGCTCGGGTTTTGAAAAGAGCTCATCGAGTATTCTGTTGAAGCTACTGGCCGTGACGAACTTTCTTCCTTCCATGGATTTGAGTTCGAACGGTGAGAATTCCGGTTCGCCGTTTGTGTAAAGTCTCGGTGAGAACTCGTTGAGAAACGACCTCAGCGTCTCGACGATTCTTTCGGCTTCCCCGGGAGTTATTTCCGATGCCTTTTTCCCGGGATCGAGTCCGAGCCGGAAGCATATTTCTTCCGAATACTTTCCGGAGAGCGAGAGCTCGGAGGCGAGAAACGAACCCAAGCTTTTTTCGGAATTTCTAGCCGCGGCTAGAATATCGTCCGGTGAAAGTACAAAGGGATTCAACACGGGCGGCGGATACACGTAGTCTCTTTTCGGGAGTATCTGCCTGTCCTTCCATATCTGAACCTCCATCGGCATTACGACCTTTCCCTCGGGATCAACCAGAATCACGTTCCCTTTCGAGAAAATCTCGAGTACGAGACGGTAGCCGGTGTTAAACGAGATTTCAACTATTCTGTCGAAATCCTTCTGCGAGATCGACGTTATTCTCTTTCCCATCAGGTATTTTCTGAGAAGCATGCAGAAAGCATCCGGCTCGCCGAACGATCGTTTGTACTCGGTGATATGAATCCTCCCGGGTGCAAAAAGCAGGTCAAAGGTTCCTTTTCCCGGGACGTAGATTCTTATTAAAAGTTCCTTCCCGGAACGGTATATTTTATCCACTCTACCGCCCTCGAGAAGTTTTATTTCTTTTAATGCAAAAAGTATATCGAGAGCGCTCATTTCTTTCATAACAATTATTTTGAAGGAATAAAAATTTAAACAAGAAGAACGGAATTTCTCACTATGAACGAAAAAGCCCTTGTTGAAGCCGCCCTGTTCCTCTCATCCAGACCGCTTACCCCAGAGGATTTCGAAAAGCTCGGCGTGGACCCTTCGCGACTCGAGAAAATTCTTTCCGAGATGGCTCAGGAGCTGGAGGATGAGGAAAGAGGAATCTTTTTGTTTAAAACTCCTGCGGGCTATCAGCTGAAGGTCAAACCGGATATTCTTCCTAAGGTGAGGCATCTCACGCCTTACCAGGACCTCGGGAAGGGGCTTTTGAGGGTGCTTTCCATAGTTGCGTACAAACAGCCGGTCACCCAGTCGGAAATAGTGAAGATCATCGGTAACAGGACTTACGAATACGTCAGGGAGCTTGAGGCAAGAGGTCTGATCCGCGCGGTCAAACACGGCAGAACCAAGGCTCTGGTGCCGACGAAAGAGTTCGAGGAATACTTCGGAGTTGAAATACCGAAGATAAAGGAAGTTTTAAAGGAGAAGATCAGGAAAGATTTATAGTTAGTGAACAGGCGGGACGAACTCGGTTTTCTAGTACAGGAAAAAGCGGTTTCGAGTCCGTCGTGCTCACTGTAAGAAGATGGGAAGCCCGTCTTGAGGAATTCATTAAGCACAGGGGAAGCTTTGTACCTTCTCGCCGAACGGAGTGGACGGCTAAATCATATCCTGAATCTGAGAAACGCCCCTATGCCGGAAAGATGCAGGAATTTTTCCCCGGCTTCGTGTTCGGTCGAAACCACAAAAACCCTTGCTCCAGTTTTTTCAGCGAGTTCCATAACATCCTCGAACTCAGGGACCTTTTTCTCGGAAACGAGAAGAACATCGACCGCCCCGGATTGAACGGCTTTCCTGGTTTCTTCCGGACCGTATACAACGGGTCCGTCTTTTGCAATTTCCTCGAGAAGTCTTTCAACCGCTTTCGTTTCTTCGGTCATTCTCGATTGCTTCAAAACCTTTTCGATCGTGCCCCTGCGGAGAAGCTCGTTGAGACCGGGTTTTCCCGTGTGGCTGACCGAGTCCACGAAAACGTTTCCTCCGAGTTCCCCGGCGAGTTCCTCCTTGGCGAAACCGGGACCGGCGATGATGATTTTTCCTTTCCAGCTCTTAAGTTTTTTGATAACTTCGCCGAAAAAATCCGGTTTTAACGAGGAATCCGATTTTTTCGATCTGCCGGATGTGTAATGGGCCAGGTGTTTCTGCGTGTTACCGATTTCGTAGATATCCGCTTCCGTTTCATCGAGTATGCACACGAGAACCTTTTCAACTTTCCTGCTCGATTCGAGCCTTTCGATTTCCCATTTTTCGGGTTTTTTACGGATGAAAATCTCGTTCCCTTCCTTTACTTCTATAGTGTGATAAGACATTCTTATGTTTTCCTTTTCCGAAACTATTTTTCCCGTTATTCTGAGCCGCCCGTCTCTGAATTCGGTTTTTTCCGTCAGAATCTCAAGGACGACCGGCTTTTTCTCGGTCTTTATTATGCTGTCCCCTCTCTTTATCTCGAGTTTTCTGAAGGTTCTTCCCCTGACCGGTATACCCGGCGACACGAGTTTCGATATAACGTAAACATCCTCGGCACACTCCGGTTTAACGAAAATACCGTCCTTAACGACCTTGAATTTCATGTTAAAGCCTTGGCTTCCAAAAGATTTAAAAATTCACGAATTCAAAGTTCATGTGAGGTGATGTTGTTGCCCGTAAGCGAAGCTCCTTACACGAGAAAATACCAGCATACCAAAACAAGAGGCCGGGAATCCACGGTCAGCTGCGGTTTCTGCGGACGTCGTGTCCCGAGATACAAGACATTCCCGGTCACTCGCGGTTTCAGAATAACGGACAAAACCATACTTCAGCAAATAGACAGAAGAAATATTCATATTTTCAGGCAGAAGCTCTACGCGTGTCCGTCGTGTGCGAGGTTCCACGGAATCGTGAGGAAGGGTAAAACGAAAAGAAAGAAGCACCTCGAAACTTAAAGCTTATATAAATCAAAAACCTATTTTTTAAACGATGAGAGGTATACTGCTCCCGGTATTACTGGTTTTTCTCATTCCCGTAGGGTTTTCTTTCGAGGTCTCGGTTTCAGGGGTTTTTCCGGTGACTGCCGGGTATACGGGAAATTTCACCGTAAAAATAAAAAATACGGGTGAGGATGCCTGGTTTTCTCTTTCCGTTCTCGGGACAAAATCATCCTGGCTTACGCTTGAAGCTACAAACGTTTTCGTGAAGAAAAACGGAGTCAAGGAAGTGACCGTTTGGGTGAGCCCGCCCTACGATGCTTTCGAGTTCAATTACATTTTTACGGTCATAGTTTCCAAAAACGGTGAAAGGAAGGAGATAAAAGTCTCGGTACCGGTTAAGCAAAAGCTCACGGCTGCCGTGACCGAGCTCAGGGTGTGCAATCCCTGCGAGCCGGGAAAAAGCTACACCGCCAAGGTTGTTGTTTCCAATCTCGGTTCGAGAACTGTTTACAACGCCAGAGTGATTTTCGAGTCGCCCGGCTTGAAAGTCCAGAAAACCGCCGATATAGGCACTCTCGAACGCGGGGAAAAGAGGGAGGTTTATTTTGAATTCCAAGTACCCGAGCGTGCACTCCCCGGTAAAATAGAATTTTCGGCCTCGGTATTTTCGGGTGAAAACGTTCTTCATACAAAAACCGCTAAAAGCCGGGTTCCCGAGGTGAAGGAAATTAAACGCTCCGTTTCCGAGAAGCCGTCACTTTTCTGGAAAACGGTAACGCTTACCGTTACAAACCTCGGAAATCTGCCAGAGGAAATCGTTGTTGAGGCGAAAAAGCCGGAGTGGTTCGAATTCTACACGGGCCCGGAGCATACAGGCTATTCCTGGAAGCTCCAGCTTCTCCCGGGCGAGACGAAAAGGATAGAGTATACCCTGGTTTACTGGCCTGTGGTGGTTTTCGCGGTTCTTCTGCTTGCAGGATTTTTCCTTTACATGTACTTCGAATCGACCGTAAGGATAGCAAAAAGAATCGTTAAAACGCGCGGCGGCGTGAGTATATCGTTAGAGATTAAAAACGGAAGAAAACCGGTCGAAAGGGTTACGGTTGTTGATTTCGTCCCGTCGATCTTCGAGGTCGATAAAAAGTTCGAGACGAAGAAGCCGTATGTTAAGAAAACCGAGGAAGGGACCAGACTTACATGGAGGGTCGGCAAATTGAAGCCACATGAAGAAAGGGTTCTTCATTACAGAATAAAACCGGTTATCGGGATAATCGGCGAGGTGAAGCTGCCGAAGGCCAGGGTAACCGCCGAATGCGGGGAGAAAAGGCTGGTTTCTCTTTCGAATAGCCTTAAAATAAGGGGTGCTTCTGAGAAGTGAAAAAAATCAGGGAAGGGTCTGTGGAGTTCTTCACTTTCGAATCAGAAAGGATAAGTTCGGAGATGCCTGTTTTTTACAATCCGGAGATGAAAATCAACAGAAACATCTCGGTTCTCTGTGCTAAGATTCTTGAGATCCGCGAAATATGCGATGTTATGAGTGCCACCGGAATCATGGGTCTGAGATACCTTATCGAGTCCGGCGTGGAAAGGGTGTGGTTCAACGACAAAAACCCGGAGGCTGTTAGACTCATTATCAAAAATCTCGAACTCAATGGTCTCCGGAACTCCGGACGTGTGCATGTGAGCAGAATGGATGCTGCGGAACTCCTGGGTTCGAAAAAATTTGAATGCGTCGATCTCGATCCGTTCGGTACACCGTCCCCCTTTCTTTCACAGGCAGCGAGAGCCGCAAAGAAGTATCTTTTCGTCACGGCCACGGATACATCTATAGTTTCGTATCCTTCGGCAAGTTTAAAAAAGTACGGTGTTTCTTCGATGGTTCGCGGCGGCGAGAAACCGGATTTTTTTGCCGAACTCGGACTCAGGATCGTGCTTTCAAGAATAATGCTCGAATGTTTTTCTCAGGATAAGGCGTTTCTTCCTGTGCTGTGTTTTGCAAAGAGGCATTTTTACAGGTTTTTCGGCAGAATAAAAAAATCTCCCGGAAAGATCAGCGAGCTTGCCGAAAAATTCGGATACGTTTTTTACTGTTTTGAGTGCGGCAACAGATGGTTCGATGAGCTTTCGGTGTGTCCGTGCGGCGGAAAGCCGTGCTACACCGGACCGATTTATTTAGGATCGATTTGTGAGCGGGACATCGTCCGGAAAATGTCCGAGTCCGCATGCGATAAGGACAGGGAATTTCTCTCCGTTGTTGCCCGCGAAGAGCATCCGTTTTACTACGACCTTCACGTTCTTTCAAAAAAACTCGGTTTGCGCGTACCTAAAAGGGACGCCGTTATCCGGCTTCTCGAGTCGCGCGGTTTCACCGCCGTGAAAACACATTTCTCGCCCACGGCCGTGAAAACAGATGCGGACTACCGGGAGTTCACCGAAGCTATGCGTGAGGTAAGCGGGAACGAATCACGAACAGAGGGGTAGGGCGAATCGCAGATGCCGTTTCCGTCGGTGTCCGAACAGCCTTCTTCCGGTGTGTCGAAATCGTCCCAGTAATTTCCTTCCGAGCCACTGTCCCACGGGTTTGCGCCGTCATCCAGCGCGTTCCTGGAATTGTTCAGAAAGTCGTTTCTGTAAACCCGCGAGGAGGAAACCCCTGAGAACATTATTCCGGTCGACCACTGGTTTCCGGTCGTGTTCTTTATTATATTATCGTGTATCACCACTCCGCTTGAATTTTCGACCCGGACGCCGTAAAACGAATTGGATTCGATTTTCGAAGCAGTTACCGAGGACGATGACACGAATCCCAGGTATATGCCTTCCGGGTTGTTTCTTATAATAGAATCCGTAATATCGATGCCCGAGGATCGCTCCGCGAAAATACCTCTCCAGCCGTTTTCAAAACTCTCCACACCTTCCAATGTTATATCCGAGGAAAGGTAAATATATGCCCCGGACGGTGTGTTTCCGAAGAGTTTGCACGATCTGATGGTTACGTTTGTGCTCGAATTGACGTAAATTCCGTTCCATCTGTTTCCGTAGATTTTGAGCCCGGAAAGCACCGTGTGGTGTGACTCGTTCAGGTATATTCCGTTTTCTTCCTTCGAGCCGTACAGCACCGAATTTAAAACAACGGTGTGATTCGATTCTTCCAGGCGGATATTTTCAGCCCGGTTACCGAAGACTGTAAAATCCTTTATCAGATTTTCCGGTGAGGATACGAGGAAAAAACCGAAACCGTTTTTGGATGCGGAGCCGCCTGAAAAGGTATTCCGATACGATCTTTCGAGATAGAAACCGTATCCGGGGTTCCCGGAGGAGATCGTTGCGCTGAAAACCGAATCGTTCGTGTCGATGAGTACGACACCGCTTGCCTTCGCGCTTCCGGTGAACCCGGAATCGGAAACCTTTATTTTTTCCGAATGTAGCACGAAAAGCCCGTTCCATTCCGTGCCGTTAACCGAGATTCCGGAAAGGGTTATATCCGAAGAGAAATTTATTATTATTCCGGTCGGAAAGCCGTTTATGGTTATACCCGAAATCACAACCGGTCCGCGGGTTCGAACGTATATTCCGAGAAGCCCGGGCGCACCGGGTTTTTCCGTACCGGAGACGTTTTCGAATTCAAGGGAAAGGTTGTAAATTTCGACCCCGGGGGATGTTATCATTATCGCAGGAAGAAAAGGGTCCTGAGGAATGATTTTTGCGTTTTTTCCGACGATTTTTGCCGGTCTGTCCATTACGAGATTTTTTCTGAAAACGCCTGAAAGCACGGTGATGTTTTCCTGGATTTTCGGAGGCCTTTCAACCTTTACCGGTTCTCTCTCCTGCGGTGCTTCCGGCTCGGGTACGGGTTCGGGTGACGGCGGCGGAAGAATCGAAACGTTTCCTTCCTGGATTCTGTGACATGATTCGCACGTTCTCGAAGATCCCAGTATCCATATCGAAAGTATGAGAAGAAAAATGAAAACGAGTTCCGGAATTTTTTTCATTTTCTCCCACCGGGAAATTCATCGACAAGCGAATAGAAAAGAAGAGGAAACGTTACGGTTGCATCCGCCTTGACAAGAGCGTAGCGTGCCTCGGGTTTTATTTTTTTCCAGGATATCGCTTCCCTTGGCGGTGCGCCCGAAAGCGAACCGTCTCTCTCATCTGCCGTGGAGAGGTAAACCGCGAAATCGAGACCGCCGCAGAACTGATTCCACCATATCGTGTGATGTTTGCTCACACCGCCGCCTATAACAACGGCTCCTGTGCTTTTTGAGTTAAAAACTATATCGCTGAGCATGTGCTCGTCCGCAAAAACATCGATCAGGGGTTTTCTTTTTTCCTCCCATTTTGACCACAAAAACGATCCGATTGCGCCGTCAGTTATCGCCGGGATTATCACGGGTACCTTTTTCTTCCAGCACCAGTAAACTATGGATTCTTCTGCCTTAGGTTCGGATGATATTTCCCTTCCCAGCTTCCACACGAGTTCGTACGTTGGTACAGGTTCATCGAATTCCAGCATACCGGAAATCTTTTTCTCGAGCATGGGCCCGTAGACTTCGGACGGAACGAAAACGTTTCCTACTCTGTGTATTCCGGATTCGGCCAGCTCGGTGTCATCGCTGCTGAAACTTCCGCAAAGATAATCGCCCCATACCCTTGCGAGGTCGTGGTCAAGTGTTCCGCATGTGGTTATCACAACATCGGCGAATCCGAGTTTCACGAATTCTTTCAGAAGGCCGCGGAGACCCGTCGCAACCACGCAGGCAGGAAACGAGAAAAAAACCGTTGTTTGACCGGAGTACATCTCCCTGCAGATTCTAAACGCCTTTGAGAGATCGGCGGCTGTGAACCCTCCTACTGCGGAAAAATCCTTTATCAGCTCGGAAATCGTTTTATGCTTTTTCGAGACAAGATCCCTGACGGTATCCATAATATGAGTGACTTCCTGATATTTAAAACGGTTACGCCTTCCAGAATCTTTTGGTTTCAAGGTATTTTTTCTCGGCAAGATATATTTCCCTGTAAAGTTTTTCGCGTTTACATGGAAGAATTCTCAGAGCGGTTTCCGGGCCAATGCCCCTGCCGGCAAGACATTTCAGTCCGTCGCCTCCGTGATCGACCACAACATCGGCCGTTCTTTTAAGTCTGTTAAGGAGCTTTTCTTCCTCTACGGAAAGTTTTTTCCCGGAGAGATATTTTTTAACGGTTTTTTCGGGTTTCTCATCCGGTTTGCAAACACCCAGCACGATCGAGCCGCATTTAAGACATACGGGTCGTTCACCGAAATCGGATACCTTTCTTACCGAGGAATATTTTCCGCAGTTAAGACACACGAGTTTGAGCTTTGTTTCCAGAATTCTTTTTTTAACGAGCTGAATTATCTCTTCTTCGGCTCTCTCGGGCTTCACCACGTCCGCCCTCAGGAAACTTGATCCGAGAACGGTCGGGCCGTGGATTATCCTCACTTTCGAAAGGGACGAAAGGATTTTCTGTGTATCCCGGATATTGAATTTTTCCTCCAGGATTTCTCTCATCGTTTCATCGAAGACCGGCGTATCCCGGTAAGCTTCGATAAGTCTCTTTATTGCGATTTTATCGTATTCCGCCTTTTTCGATATCACCCCGAATCTCTTTGCCACGGTGAGGAATCGATAGGAAAAAACCGATGACCTCGGAAGGGCAGCTTCCAGAATTTCCCTTACGGGATGTCCGGAGAGAAGCGCATCTTTCACCGCGTTTACGGGAGCGTTCTTTATTATCACCCTGTACGGATCAGAGGAAGCCTCAACGCTCGTTCCGAAATCCGCGGAAAGAATCGATGAAAGATAAACACTCAGAGTTTCGTTTATTCTGCTTCCAAGAGCCGAGTGAAGCACAGCACAGTCCTCGCGGGATTCGAGCGTGAAGGTTTCAGGTAGAGGATGATTTCTCGTGTGTTTTTCAATCACCTCTACCATTCTCCTTGCACACGATCGCCCTACCGGATAGTTTTTTACGATGAATTCTTCGGCCTTTTCTCTGTCCGGAAGAAACTCCGCGATCTTTTTTCTAAGTTTTTCGACCTCCTCCGCCACGAACCTGGGTACCGGGATGAGTTCGCCTTCCCAGGCCGGAATAGCGGATTCAAGTTCTTCGACCGGTTCAACGAACACTCTGTCGGAATCGATGCTGACGAGTTTCCACGGCCTGCCTTTAACGATGAAGCTGTCGGTTTCCAGATTGGCGATGAACTGTTCATCCACGTTACCTATGAACTCTCCTGAGACCGAAATAACCTTGTACTGCTTGAAATCCGGGATGGTGGAGATATTTGAAAAATAATAATCGAACGCCTTTCTTGTCGGTACGAGTCTGTGTGAAAGGATTCTCAGTTCCTGCAGAAGTGTCAGGACGCTTTCGAAGTCCGCTCTCGTGACGGATGAGAACGGATGTGCGCGTCTCAGTATCCTGAATATATTTTCCGGGTTTCTCTCACCTTCGAGAATCATACCCACGATCTGGTGAGCCAGAACGTCTAAGGGCCGTATGCAGAGTCTGGTTTTTTCGAGTTTTCCTTCGAGCGCGAATCTCGATATCACCGCCGATTCGAAAAGGTCGTCGCCGTCCATGGCAAGAATTATACCTGTTGATTTGCGGGAAATGCTGTGTCCGCTCCTTCCTACTCGCTGAAGAAGTTTGACGACCTGTCTTGGCGAGGAGTACTGAACAACGAGATCGATTGAGCCTATATCTATACCGAGTTCAAGCGACGAAGTACAGACAAGCGTTTTTATTTTTTCTGCCTTGAACAGTTTTTCGGTCTCCGTTCTTACGGTTTTCGAAAGCGAGGAATGATGAACACCGTGTTCAGGGTTCAGAAGCGAGAGACGGGAGGAGATTATTTCAGCTGCTTCCCGTGTGTTGGTGAAAACCAGCATGCTTCCGCCCTGCTGACCGAGATCGAAAAGATATCTTATCCGCGCGGCGGATTCGGGAGGAATGAATAGCTGCTCGGAAAGTTTCACGTCCTCTTTTTTTGGGAGAACATATTCCACCTTCAGGGAAAGTTTTTTAACACCTTCTATTTTGACCGGATGTTCACAGGAAAAATACGCCGACGCCTCCCTGATCGAGCCTATGGTTGCGGAGAGACATATCCTCTGGAAACTCGTGAGTTCCCCGAGTCTTTCAAGGGCAGCCGAAAGCTGGGCACCCCGTTTCCCCGAGATGAGTTCATGCACCTCATCGATAACTACGTATTTCACGTTTTTCAGAAGGTTTCTTATTCTTTTTCCCACCAGCATTGCCTGAAGCTGTTCGGGTGTAATTATGAAAATTTCGTCGGGATGTTCTACCTGAAGCTTTCTCTGGTACTGTGTGGTGTCGCCGTGTCTCACCGTGACGCCGAAGCCGAGTTTTTGCGACCAGAAAAGAATCCTTTCGAGAAGGTCCCTGTTAAGAGATTTCAGCGGGGTGATGTAAAGTACGGCTATCGGTCTGTGTTTCTCGGAAACGAGTTTGCTGAACACGGGGAGCATGGCTGCCTCGGTTTTTCCGAAACCCGTGGGTGCAACTATGAGGGTGTTTTTTCCTTCCAGAACGGGTGGAATCGCCTTTTCCTGTACGGGCGTGGGTTTACCGAATCTTTTCTTGGCGAGCTCTGCTACCTTTGGATGCAGGAGGTCGAAAACTTCCATGGATAGAATTTTTATTTGAAGTTTAATTAAGATTGGGGTCGACCTGGAGAAGGAGGCCGCGAAACGAAGGATCGTTTCTGTCTATAAGAGGTGAAATCAGGTCTACGTACTCTTCCATGTTTCTCATTTCATCTTCGCTGTACCATCCCAGAGCCGAAAGTCTTTTGATACCTTCGAGAACCGTTTTCACGGGCTTTTTCATCACTTCCAGTTCCCTCGGATCGATCTCTTCGTTGAGGCGACTCACGTAAAACAGAAGCTGGTGTTGTAGTTCGGAGATGTATCTTGCGTAATGGGGGAGTACAGACAAATAAACTGCGGCCACGCATTCCTTACAGTTTTTCAGCTTTTCCCTCACCTGCGGTTTCCGGATCGTTTTTATTTTTTCGTCGAGGGTACCGAGAAGTTCCTCAAGGAGCCTGACTGCCTCGGGTGATGTTTCTTTGTCGACATTTTCGTAAAGCGGCCAGTATTTCATGATTATTATCACTTCGGAAAAGTACTTATTCTTTTATCCGCTCGAAAATTCGATTTCAAGTCTACGGATAAATTTTCCGCACAGTCTTTCTATCGAAACATTTAAATATCAAATTTCCATATAAATTTTCATGAACTTCCTTGAAAAACTCAAGGGGGTTTTACTCTCACCGACCGCTTTCTTCGAGTCTGTTAGGGATGAAGTTGGGAGCGAGGCGTTGAAGTACTATGTGGTGTTTCTCACTGTAGGAATAATCTTTTTCGGAATATCTGCGTATTTTTTCGGTTCAACGTTTCCTCTTGCCGTGAATCCTGTCCTGTTACCGGTTCTTATGTGGGTCGGGCTTTTCGTCGGTCTGTTCATCGGAGCAGCTATAGTTCATCTCTTTGCAAGACTTTTTGGTGGTAAGGGGGATTATTCCCAGACCTACAAAGCACTTGCATATGGTTTAACGCCCAACATACTTCTCCTTGCTGTCAATAATGTTTTCCAACTTGTTTCGCCCCTTATCGGACTGTGGTCTTTGATTCTTCAGGTAATAGGTCTTGCAAAGCTTCACGAGGTCTCATATCTTAGAGCATTAGCGATGCTCATAGTACCTGGTATAGTTATTGGATTAATCTTAAGTGTTATAGTTTCGATTATTTTTTCGCTGATTTTTCTCGCTATGCTTAGTGCGATAGCTCACTGATCGTGAAGACGGGCTGTGAAGATTTTTTAGCTTTTTAGAACGATTCAGAGGGAGCTGAATATATGAAAATCCAAAAAATAATGAACGTTTTGAAAGAGTATTATCGTCACAGGCAGGGGGCGGTTGGGTCCGAACATCCTTTCCGTGTTCTG
>JAADFI010000012.1 GCA_013152905.1 Microcaldota archaeon | reverse complement strand
TGGAGAAGCCAAGTGGAGGAGGGGTATCAACGACAAAAACGATTGAACTCAATGAAGGAGACTACGGCGGTGAGTGTTCGTTCACACGAGTCGACGACAATGAACCAACTGTAAGAATTTCCTGTGATGCCGAACCGCCCTCGCTTTTTGCTTTCGATGTTCCGCAGCCTGTTAGGCTCGGAGAAGGCGAAGAGAGAATCATAGCTTACAACAAAATAGGCTGCTACAACAACGAGCAGACACAAGCAGAAAACGTCTATCCGTGTTACTCCGAGCAGGATTGTAGTAATCTCGAAACGTTAGGACCCCAAGACAACCCCCCGGAAAATTCAGTTGCAATGAAAATAAAAAACCAGGGATGCGAGGAGAACGAGTGTAGGTTCCTTGTTTATCTCGACTTTTCAAACTGTAAAGCTTCTCAGTGATTTTTGCGGTGAAAAGCTCGGTTCCTTTTCGACCAGGGGTTCGCCGTACACTCCGTCGTATCCGGGTGAAACCTTTATTTTCCCTTCCCTGTTAAGCATTATCAGTTCGACCGTTTTTTCATCGCAGTGTTTTTCAAGCTCTCTCTTATCGGTCTCCAGAAGTACGGTGAGTTCGTTCCCGAAGACAGAGACCAGTTTGTCGTGCAACCTTGTCTTGCCGGTGAGCGAAAGGACCTCGTAAAGGGGTAGCAATCTCTTAAAAGGAATATATTTTTCCGGTACGAAACCTTTTGGTCTGTCCGCAAGGTTTTCCACTCTGTGAAGCACACCGATAGTGAGTTTTTTTCTGCATACAGGACAGATGCAGCCGGTCTTTTCCGACTCTTCCGGGCTGAACCTCACTCCGCATTTTCTGTGACCGTCAAAGTGGTACTTCCCGTAAGATGGGTCCACTTCGATAGTAAAAAGAAATCTCCTGGTGTCTTTGTGTTTCAGCGTTCTGAAAAGTTCGGAGTACGAGGCTTCCTTAAATTCGAAAACGTTTGCCTCCCTTCCCATTCTCCACGGGTACGGTGAGTGCGAATCCGAGTTGCTTACCAGCACAAACCTGTCAAGCTCGGAAAGTCTCCAGTTCATTTCAGGATCCGAAGAGAGACCCGTTTCAACAGCGTATATTTTTTTCACCGTCTCGCCGAAACAATCGTCTATCGAATCAAAACCGGATCTGCTGCCGTAAAGCGAGAACCACGGGGTCCAGATGTGGGCCGGAATGAGAAGTATGCGATCAGAAACTTCCGTGCACGTATCAACGAATTCCGGTGCGGAAAGAAAAAGCGTCGGCCTTCCGTCGGATTCTATGTCGCCGTGTTTTGAAAAAGCTTCTGTGAGATTTTCCGCTGTTTCCAGGTCCGGGACAACGATCAGAATGTGAATCTTTCTCTGTTTCCCGTCCTGTTCGTATACAAGGGAAACCTCTGAACTCGGAACGAACCAGCACTTACCGGTTACGCCTGTGTAAAATCCATCGTTCGGGTTCAGATAATCTCTCAGCTCTTTCATCCATTTCGGGTGCGTGAAATCGCCGGTTCCGATAAGATTGAGGCCCTTCATCACCGCGAATCTCTCTATATCACGAAGATTCATCAATCTCGATGTAGCTCTGGAAAATTTTGAATGAATATGAAGATCGGCAACGATTCTCATTCCACACCAATCCTCCTGAGAATTTCCCTGAACACACCGAGCATGTTCACTCTGTGGCACTCGTGCGTGTATCTGTAAAGATAGCCCGTGCTGCACAGGAGGTACCTCTCCGTGGTGTTATCGTACCTTACTTCTATTTCATGGCCGATGCAGAACGTCACTGCTGTTGAAAGCGTATAGCTCGCGGACACACCGAGATAGTCGTCCATTGTTTTAATTATTTTGGACTGTGTTGAAATCGTATACGGTTCGAAAAAGGCCACAGGCGTTGTGTTCAGCTTTGTTTGGCAGTAAGTATAGGATACTTCGTACACTATTCCGGTGACCATGAAAATGGTAAAGAAAATGAGAAAAAAGAGTGAAAAAAGAAGGAAATAAAGTATCATCTTAAACCTTTTTTTTCTTACTTCCACCGGCTCCATGGTACCACTCTTAATAAGAATTTAATGATTTCGAGTTCAAAAACTTTTCGTATGATGTAAGTTGTGCACAGTGAGATAAACATACCGGCAACCGCATCGGAAGGATAGTGAAAACCAGAATAAATAACGAAGAAGGAAACTGAGAATGCAAGGAACAAAAGAAAACAGCCGATCCTTCTTGTATGCGCAAAAAACGGTATGGCAAGCGAGAACGCTGCAATAGTCGTTGTCGACGGAAAAGAAAACGTAGGGTCCGACCACAGGCCGACTATCCGCGCATCAAGGACTGTAAACGGTCTCGGTCTCTCGAAAACCGTTTTGAGCGCAGAACCGAATAAGTAAGATACGGCAGCGGAAGTAAGCGAAATCTGTGCGGGTTTTCTGTATGTGGCTGAAAAAAGTCCGGTGATCGGCACTGCTACGAGAAGATAAAAAAGCGGGACAAAGATGTTCAGAAAAAGAGTATCCAGGACGGTATTTGCAAGCGTTCGGTTGATGAATAAAAATATACTTTCATCTCCGAGCACGAGTACGGCAAATAAAAATAGCGAAAAGACGGATGCGAGCAACGCGAGTTTCATAATTTTAAGTTTTTTCCGACTTTTAAAAACTGGTGGGCCGGGGCGGAATCTCTTTCGGTAGGATTTGATAAGGACGTGCGACGCCCTTATATCGAACCGCCGATCTTCCCCGCGTCAGGGGGACGTCATACCACTAGACCACCGGCCCTTTCTAAAAAATTCGGATCGTAAATTTAAAACTCTTTTGGTGCGCCCGCCGGGAAACACAGATGAAGGTGATGAAATCACCTTCGCACCGTTTGAACCCGGGTCACTGGCTTGGGAAGCCAGGGTCCTACCACTAGACTACGGGCGCCTATCCAAAAATATCACCGAATCCGCTCGCTGCTTTTTCATCCTCCTTTTCAAATTCCTCCTCAACCTTTTTCAGCACTTCTTCACTGCAGGCTTCGGTGAAATCATTAACGAGTTCTCTGGCTCGTTTAACCGCTTCCTCAGAACCTTTGAAAAATAAAAAATAACCGTTCTTTTCTATGCCGAAATTCTTTGCATCTCTCAATACTATGCTTCCTCGAGATGTTGTGTCATCCTTTTTGAGAACTTCCTCGGCTTTTTTCCAGTCACGGACAAAACACACGAATTTCATTTACATCACCTACTTTGGAGCCCCGGGCGAGATTTGAACTCGCGACATGCTGGTTCCTCTCGGTCATCCACATCCCTGAACCAGTACAAGCCAGCCGCTCTACCGGGCTGAGCCACCGGGGCATAACAGTTTTTTATGCTTTATGATTTAAAATTTTATCGTTATGAAAGAAGCCAAGTTTTATATACCAGGAGAAAAAGTTAGATGTGTCCTGTGCCCGAGAAAATGTATCATTCCTGAGGGCAGAACAGGATTCTGCAAGGTGAGGAAAAACGTTTCCGGAAAGTTATACTCGCTTGTTTATTCCAGGGTCGCCGCCGCTGGTGTTGATCCTATAGAAAAGAAGCCGTTCTATCATTTTTTTCCAGGTTCGAGAACGTTTTCCATCTGCACCGTGGGATGCAATCTTTCGTGCGAATACTGCTGTAACTGGAACCTTTCACAGAAGTGGACGAACTTTGGAGAGAAAATGACACCTGAAGAAATCGTTCATAAAGCCTTGGAACTCGAGTGCCACGGTGTATGCTATACCTATACCGAACCAACGGTTTTTTTCGAATTTGCATTCGATACCGCAAGGCTCGCAAGAAGAGAGGGGCTCTACAACTGCTTCGTTACCAACGGCTATACCGAGGAGGCGCCTGTAGATAAGATCAGCCGTTTTCTTGATGCCGCGGTCATCGACTTAAAAGCCGAGGGGAGGAGTGAATTTTATTCGAAAAGGTGCGGTGTTGGTGATACTGGACCGATATTCCGTGCAATAAAAAAATACGCTTCCAGGGGTGTACACATCGAAATAACCGATCTGGTTTTCCCTGACACGGATCCACGAAGCGTTGAGAAGCTTTCTGAATGGATAGCTTCTGAAATCGGAAGAGACGTCCCGTTGCATCTTATAAGATATTTTCCGTGTTACAGATCGAAGGAGCCCTCAACGGAAGTGAGATTACTTGAGAAATGCAGAGAGACCGCTATGAAAAATCTGAAATACGTTTATATCGGAAATGTTCCTGGGCACGAAGGTGAAAACACGTACTGCGAATGCGGGAACATTCTGATAGAAAGATTCGGTACATCTGTCGTGAGTCTGAAGGAAAAATGCGAAAGGTGTGGACGAAGAAGTCCTGTAAAAACATTTAAAACTAACCGTTTCTAAATTTATGTTGTGAGCACAGATAAAATTTCGCGCGGATGGGTGAGGGCAGTTCTGATTTTCGAAGTCCTGGGAGTTACGGAAGAAGTTGTCGAGAAATCGTTAAAGGGACATGTTGAAAAACTTGAAAAGGATCCGAGGGTCGAGGTTGTAAGGAAAGAGTTTTTCGATATCGAAGAGGTCGAATCGCCGTACAAAAATGTTGAAAAGGCTTATTCGTGTATTTGCGAGGTTGAGCTTCTTGCAAAAAATTTTGATTCGTTGTTTCAGATCGTGATGGAGTTCGGACCGTCTTCGTGCGAAATATTGGAACCGGAAAAAATCACACTCGACCTTTCCCAGGCTCAGGGAATACTGAATTCGCTTGCAGATATGATGCACAGGTTTACTCAGGCCGGGGGTGTCGGAGGGGTCGTGATTGTTAATTCTTAGATTACTTGTTCCGCTGCTGCTGTTTATCGTTCCTGCAGGAGCGCAGGTGGTTTACACCGGAATAGAGACGTCAGTTTTTTCCAATTCTACTGCGCACGTAAGCATAACTATGACATTTTCCAGTTCCGGAGAGAAAGAGTTCGGAATACCCGTATACTACAGGGTTTCGAATTTAAAAACATCGTCCAATTTTCAGAGTGCGAGTTGCAGGCTCGAGTACCCCGACTACGGTTCCCAGATTCTGTGTAAGGCGAACCCCGGGCAGGTGAAGAGAGAGATGAAAATAGAATTCGACGTTGCCTCGGTGAAAAACGTTAACGGTGCGTATCTTTTCAAATTCGATTATTACATACCCATGGATACGAACTCTCTCTGGGTGAGAGTCTCGCTTCCAGAAGGAATGGTTCTTGTAAGAAACCATACGGCTTTTCAACCGTATTCACCTCCGGACGGAGTGAAAACCACGGATGGTAGAAGGATCTTCGTTTCCTGGACAAGATCGAATGTAACTTCCGGTGATATATTCAGCGTTCAGGTTGTATACGAATCAACGACACGTTACTCCGAATTTCCCGTGTATCTTTTTGCTTTCGGGATTCTGGTCGTGCTCGCGCTTTTCGGTTTTAGGGCAGTGAAATCAAGAGATATGAAAATTTTATTCCCGATACTTAAAAGCGATGAAAAACTAGTTATGGAAATTCTTCTGAGGCACGGCGGCCGGGCGAATCAGAAAACGATCGTTTCGGAATCGAACTATTCCAAGGCGAAGATCTCAAAGGTTTTGAAATCACTCGAAGAAAGGGGGCTCGTGCGCCTGGAAAGAATAGGGAGAACAAACAAGGTATATATTTCCGGTGATTATAAAAAGCTGTTAAAATCGAGCAAACCGGAAAAGAAGGAATAAAAAACTTTTGTAAACAATTAAAATCGATTTTATGTGGTTTTTTTAATAATTGAGTGTTCAGGAAACTTTTAAGAAATCGTGTGTCAACGGTTTACTGAAAGGTTTATATACCCCCTTTACTAATTTTAGTTTAACTTTCAGGAAGGCTTGTCCTTCCAAAAAATAAAAACGGAGGGATGTGAAATATGCAGCTTAGAAAAGTAAGCGCCGTAGTTGGTTCGGCTTTGATGGCCGGGCTTACCCTGGCAGGTGCGGCAATGGCAGCGACCACAGTGGGAACAATCGGTGACCTTGCGAAACCGACCGATTCAACGGCGAAGTTTCCGCTGATCGTAATCGGTTCGGAAACAACGAACCCTGAGGTAAGTACCTCGGACGTTGCGGCTGCAGTGAATGTAGCGCTTTACCTTGCAGCCCACTCGAAGGTGACAAAGGCAGTTGAAGGTACGACAACAGCAGCTATCGATGGAGTGCAGAAAGAAGCCTCGATCGGTGAGACGAGCCTCAGGAACGTAATCACAAGCGACCTCACAAACGTGCACGCATCGTTCCTGAAGGACTCTTCGATTACAGTGGGTACGGACAAAAAAGGATACTATGAAACGATAATAGTGCCATCGGCCAGTGTGTCGAACTCTTACAGCACATTCAACGGTACGGTAGGTGTTGACCTAACCGGTGCATCTACAAAGCTTGAGTACAGGCTAGTATTCAGAGAGGACGTGAACCTCACGGAAGGAGGGTACGGCACGGACAACCCGCTGACGCTTGAAATTCTCGGAAAAACATTCAATATAATTAAAATAGATTCGAATTCGTTTACAGCGCAGATCGGTGAGAGAGTAACACTTACGCTTAATGAACCGCAGACGGTCGGTGATTACCAGTACGAGGTTACGAACGGTGGAAGTGACTGGGTCTCGATAAGTGTAAAGGACTCAGCAGGAAATACGGTTGATTCGTTTTCCCTGAGTACAAGCGGTACAACCGAGAGGATCGTTTCAGGTACAGGAGTGAAAGTCAAACTCCTTGCAGTGAGGGCATCTCAGATTACAGGTACGGTTGAAGCCGACTTGCTTATCGGTGAACAGACCGAGCAGACGTTCCAGGACGGTGACTCGTTCCCTGGCAACGAGGACTGGAAGTTCAACCTGAAGCTTAACGGAGGTAACCAGGCGAACGCAAACGACTACATAGGTGTGGAGTACTCTCCGGCACTTCCGGACAAAAAGAAACTCAAGCCCGGAGAGAAAATAACCGCGCCTAACGACTACTTCAGCCTGATGCACAACGGATTTACAGTTAACAAGTACGCAACACTTACCGTGAAGCCGATCTCCGGTGTTACAATTTACGACAGCAACGACAAAGCTATTTCCGACCTCTCAGGTGTTTACGGAATAGAGATAACAAGCGACGAGAAGGTATTCAACGGGGCATATTACACTGCCGTAGTGGTATTTAAGAACCAGACAAACGGTCTTAACGCCACAATAGCTTACAAGAACCCAGTAAAATCCAACCACCTCATCATGGACAGCAGCGTACTTGTCGAGAACTACACAGCGTCTGCAACAGCCAGTGGAGTAAGTATCAAAGTAACCTACGGTTCGAGCACGTACTACGTGAAACTGCCGGCTGACAGCGACGGTACGACCGAGAACTACCAGCCGAACGTGACGATCGAGGGATACGACCAGAACGTTACTGCAAGGTTCAGGTTCGATTCCAGCAACAGGTACTCTGCGCCTCTCAAGCTCGGTGCAAATGCTGGAAGCGCTGAGGCGGCAGACGTATCGCACACGAACGACGGCGACATCGGTACAAGGGAGAATGACTGGGTATATGACAAGCACGGAACGATAATAGCTGCTCCAGAGGAGAACGCAAAGAACGACCAGGTCGTAATAAAGATGCCTGCCGAGACGGTCAAAGTAAAGGTCGCGATCGGCAGGGCTGGTGGCGAGGTCACAACGACCGGCGGTACAACTGAGAAAGTTGTGCCCATCACCACGGACGTTGTGAAACTCGACACCGAGGTGAGGGAAGCCGACAAGAAGAATAACGACCTTATCCTTGTCGGTGGTCCGTGCGTGAACGCCCTGGTCGCAGAGCTCGCAAGTGCCGGTAAGTTCCCGTACACCTGTGAGAGCTGGCCTGCCGAGGACTTCGGAATGGTGAAGGTAATCGAGGATGCCTTCACCGAGGGTAAGGTAGCTGTCGTGGTGGCAGGTACAAGAGCACCTCAGACAGACCTTGCCGCAAGGGCACTCCAGGCAGGTGAGCTCGAGAAAGAGGGTGTCAGAGACAAGACAGAGGTCAGAATCAGAGGCGAATCTCTGGAGACAATGACAATCGAGTAAGAAAAGCCTTCGGGCTTTTCTTTTTTTATTTTTATTTGAAAACC
>JAADFI010000011.1 GCA_013152905.1 Microcaldota archaeon | reverse complement strand
CTGAGGAATGGATGAAAAGGACAACCACCTCATGGAACCTTGCCTACGGCCCGGAGAAGGTCGCGTATTACGTGGTGGCAAAGTGGATGATGAATGTCAAGCATCCGGTGTGGATGGAAATAGTCGGAAAAAAACTAAGCGATGAAGAGCTTAAAGAAAAAGCTTACACCCAGGACTCGTGGGTCCCAGCCGTTTCTTCGATGTACATAATAGGGCACCTGAATACGAAGCTGAAAATCCTGGAAGATCCGAAAAAAATACTCAGAAAGGGTAAGTTCTACCTGCTTTTCGAAACCTCCATGTCCGGTGCCGGAATCGAGGGTTACTCGCGTTTGTACAACCCGCTTCACATGATTTCGCTCTGCAAACACTCCGGCACCGATTGGACAGGAGTGGTTTTCGATCCCGAGCATCTGCTCGGAAGCGGTCTCGACCCGCTTGAAATTGCAAAAAAGATTCCGAATGGCGACGGAAAGTTCGTAAAGGTGGTTCATCTTGGTTATCCGACACCGAAGCAGCCGGCACACATGGGAATACCGCTCGGATCGAGGGCGCAGCTGTACCTTTACAGAATTCTTTACGAGCTGAGAAAAAAGGGTTTTCGTGATGGATACATAATTTTCGAGCGTGCAGCCGAATCCCAGATAAAACAGTCCATACTTGCTATAAGGAAGATAGTCGAGTACCTTGAAAAGGACGTTCCGCCGGAAAATCTCCCGATGGACTTTTACGGAATTTCGCTGGACAACGAGGAGTTCAAAAGACAGCTTGCGATTATAAACGAACACGCCTACGAACCGCTGAAGGGTCTCCTTTCGGTGCCGGAAGAGGAGCATACCTTCCTTAGCGGGGCAGCAAAGGACAGAATGAAACTCGAGGAATGGAGAAAGGAGAAATACAGGTAGTGGGGTGTTCAATCTTTCCGAATTTAGAAAGGTTAATACCTAAACCTTTAAGTAAATTGTGAGAAAATAAATAAATCAATGTTTCACCAAGCATTAAGAAGAGGAGCAAGGATACGGGCAAGGAAGGTATTGAAGTCCTGTTGTCATTATATGCTTACACTTGAGGATGCTCCGTGGCGGTTCGTTGAAAAGGCTATTGAAGAAGCGAAGAAGATAGCTGGGGGTTGTGTGCTTCTTTTAGATAATGTCGAGGTAATTGAAAAATACGAAATGACACTTAGGGGGATTGGTGTGGAGTTTTTCTCAGGACCTTTCGGCGAGAATTGGAAGGATCCCGGCTCTTATTATTGTGCATTAGTTAGTGAGTTTAAGAGGATGATAAAAGAAGGTGAAATTCCAAAAGATAGATGGCTCACAATGGTTTATGACGGAAAAAAGGTATGGATTGAACAATACTTAATTTGAATGAGTTGAAGAGATTGGATTAGAGATCCGAAACAGATGATGAAACCGATCTTGAGCTAAAATGCCGAAAAATACAGATAATCACAGAACATCGCAGATGGACTTTGCTATTTTCACGGATTTTCTGTAAAGCTCTATGTCAAGATCGTTCACCCGGGTTACCACCTCAGCTCTCGTCTCGTAACCGTCTACCAGAGGGAAAATTCTAACTATGGCTCTGACCGTTTCTCCGGTATTTGCATCGGTTTCGCCCACAACTTCCATGACACCGGTACCGTCGTCGATAATAAAAGAACCCGAGCGTTTGTCTATTATCCTTCCGACTATCCTTGCCCTGACATCTTCAGAGGTTATTTCCTTTATGCTTTTGTGCTTCGCCGGTACCCTTCTTCTCAGACGTATCACCGCTTGTATGCGAGCTTTCTGAGAAGCTCGTTTCTCTCTTTCTTATCCTCTTCGGTTTCCACACCTTTCGGTGTAAAACCGTCAACCACACCGATAACGCCTCTGCCCTGCGAAGTCTCGGCCACTATCACTTCAAGCGGGTTGGCAGTGGCGCAGAAAATTCTGCAAACCTCGGAGACGTTTTTTATCCTGTTGAGAACGTTTATCGGGTACGAATCCCGGAGAAATATCACGAAAACGTGCCCGGCTGAGATGTCCATCGCGGTTTTCTCGGCATGTCTCACGAGCTCCTCATCGTTTCCGTCCGATCGTATCAGGCGTTTCCCGGAAGCCTCGCAGAAGGCAAGACCGAACTTTATGGCAGGGGACGATTCAGCAAGCGTTTCGTACAGATCCTCCACGGTTTTTATAAAATGCGACTGACCCAGGATAACGTTGCAGTTTTCCGGTATTTTTACTTTCACGGTTTTTATTTCCATTCAATCCACCTTTTCAGTAAAATCAATGCTCCTAAAATTATCAGCACGAACTCCCATCTGAACCCGTAAAGGAAAAGTAAGCCGATGAGTATTAAAAATAATCCTGCGAAGACGTTACGTTTTTCACGAATACAGCGGATTTTCTTTTTTCTCTTTACCACCTCTTTCACCCCCTTATCATATCACTTGGTGGGGTCGCCAGGATTTTCGCTTGCAGAACCGCTGGCCTGCTTTGAACCTGGATCTGCCGGTTTCCTCATCCGGATTCGGAGCTCCACCTACTGGAGCCGGCCGTAATTTCCAGGGCATCTGCCTGGTTATACTACGACCCCTAAAAAATTTTATACGCACACGCTTTATAAAACTTCTCCCCATCCTATGAGGCGCCATCTATCGTTCACGAGTCTCGAGACCGCAACCCTTTCCCCTGTTTCGCAGCAGACCGGGAGTTTGAGCTTCACCGAGACGTTTTTACCGCAGGAGGTCACAAGCCCGACCGATTTGGAAACCCCGACGGTTATCATCAGCGGCTCGCCGTGTACCACCGGCTTGACATCGGTTATTATTCTGTCCATGAGATTTATCTTAAGTTTCAGTTCGTTCCTTGTTTCCGGAAGCGAGCCCGGGCGTCCGACAACGCTTCCCGCCATGGAATCTGATTTCGTCAGAGACGGATCCAGACCGGTACACAGCCCGAGCAGGCCGCCCGGACCGGCCTCTTCGAGGTCATAACCGGCTTTTTTCAGCCCGTGTATCGATGTTTTAACCGGTGACCATTTTTCACCCCTCTTTATCCCCGGTCTTATTTCTATTTCCTCACCGAGCTTCAGCCTTCCTTTCACTATGCTGCCGCCGAGCACACCACCTTTGAGGTCGTCTATCTTCGTGCCAGGTTTGTTCACATCGAAGCTTCTTGCGGCAAGGAAAAGCGGTTCGGCGTTCGGATCCCTCTTCGGTGTAGGAATGTTTTTTTCTATAGCTTCCAGAAGGATGTCTATGTTGACGCCCTGCTGTGCCGAAACCGGTATTATCGGTGCGTTTTCGGCAACGGTGCCCTTTACGAATTCCCTGATCTCTTCGTAATTTTTCAGCGCCTGTTCCTCGGATACGAGATCGATTTTCGACTGCACTATTACGATGTTTTTTATTCCCGCGATCTCGAGTACGGCCAGGTGCTCTTTCGTCTGGGCCTGAATTCCTTCGTTGGCCGCTATGAGAAAGAGCGCGCCGTCTGCCAGGGACGAACCGGAAAGAACGGTTGCCATGAGAGTTTCGTGTCCCGGGGCGTCGATTATTGAAAATGTCCTGACGGGTTCGCACTCCTTAAGACACGTTAAACATTTTTTCTGCACGGTGAAACCGCAATCGCATCTGTAGACCGTCACGTCGGCATAGCCCAGTCTGAGTGTTATGCCCCTGAGTTTTTCTTCGGTGTGGACCGCAGGCCACTTTCCGGATAAAGCTTCCGTGAGCGTTGATTTTCCGTGATCCACATGACCGAGGGTAATTATGTTCAGCTGCGGTATAAGTCTTTCGTCGAATTCGATCACCCCTCGGTTTTCTCTTCTTGTTTTTCTTTGTCCTGCTCCTCAAAGAGTTTTTTGACACTTTCACCTGCTCTTACGATTTTGCAGTTCACCTGCGCGATTTCCGGAGAAATCGTGTTTCCCCTTACGAGCTTCCTCCTCTTGACACCTTTTTTCTCCGGTCTGTAACCTGGACCGGATGCCAGAAGGAGTTTTTTTCTTCCCGTCCCTTCGAGGTCCGGTCTCATGGGAAAGCCGTCCGAGTCCGAACCACCCGTGATTTTGAGAAGCGTTCCCGGAAGACCCAGGACGTTTCCGTCGATGATATCGCCTATTTTTTTACCTATCAGGTTCTCCGCCTCGGTCTCTATCTGCCTGCTTTTTCCCGTGGACGGATCGGATATTACTACCTTCACCGAATCACCTCTTCAAATTTTGTGATGATGAATATTTAAGTTTTGACGTAACCTTTAAATATAGTTCTTCCAAATAAAAAAGCCGTATGGAGTATACGAGATTTGAAATCGCAAGGATAATAAGCGCCAGAGCGCTTCAGATTTCGCTCGGGGCTCCGGTGCTTCTGAAAAACCCCGGAACGAATTCTCCGGTGGAGATAGCGAAAAAGGAATTCGAAGCCGGAGTCATTCCGCTTACGGTTAAAAGACCCGAGCCGCCGAGACTGGAGGAGTAGATTTTTATACAGTTGAAGAGAAATTTTCTCTATGATAAAGGACATCCGGGTGTCGAGGATTTTTAACTCCCGCGGGGAGGAAACCTTAAGGGTTTATGTGGAAACTAACAAGGGTGTGTTCTTTTCGGATTGCCCCAGCGGAAAGTCGAGGGGGTCAGCCGAACCGGTCGTGAAGTCTTTCGAGGAGATAATCTCGTTTTTCACGGAGTTCAGGAAAAATCTGATAGGGTTCGAAGAGGAGGATTTTTCGTCTCTGGATGAGTTCGTTGAGCAGTTTGCGGGTGAGAGGTTTTCAAGAATCGGAGGCAACCTTGCAATCGCGCTTTCACAGGCCGTTGTTAAGGCAGCCTCTGAGGGAGGCGTGTACGAATTTCTCAGACCGGGCGCGTTCGTCTTTCCGTATCCGCTCGGAAACGTGATCGGCGGGGGCAGACACGGAGGGTTCACGGACATTCAGGAATTCCTCGTGGTTCCCGTTGAGGCTGAAAATATACGTGAAGCGATCGAAACCAACTTTTCGATATGGAGGGATGTAAAACAGATCGCCGAAAAGAAGGGTCTTTACTTCGGGAGAAACGATGAGGGTGCGGTGATGTTCAAGGGGGATCACACAGCCGTTTTAAAGGTTCTTTCGAGGGTATGTGAAGAGTACGGCGCGAGACCGGGAATAGATGTGGCTGCCACGACACTTTTCAGGGACGGGAAGTACGTTTACGAGAAGGAGGGTTTTTCCCTAACACCCGGTGAGCAGCTAGATTTCATGGTCGAACTTTCCGAGGTTTACGGTCTTGTTTACATAGAGGATCCGTTCCACGAGGAGGATTTTTCGTCCTTTTCCGAGCTGAGAAGAAAGGTCAGGTCATTGGTTTGTGGGGACGATCTTTTCGTTTCATCGCCTGAAAGACTCGAGGTGGGAAATACCATGAAAAGTGCATCGGCCGTGCTCGTGAAACCGAATCAGGCCGGAACGGTTTCGCGTGCACTCAGAACTGTTGAGCTCGCCAGAAGGTCAAAGATGTACGTGGTTGTTTCCCACCGTTCGGGAGAAACGTGCGATTCGTTTATTTCCGATTTCTCGGTCGGTGTTGGGGCGGAGCTGATAAAGTGCGGTATAACCGGTGGAGAACGTGTTGCGAAGCTGAATCGGTTGATCGAAATATGGGAGGAGGTTTCAAGAACACGTGTTCCTAGAATGGCAAGGATAAAGGGATAGTCCATGCCCATAAACGCGCCGCCTGAGTATTACAAGGCCGAGGAAAAATACAGGGCTGCAAAAACGAGAGAGGAAAAGATAGCTGCGCTTGAAGAAATGATACGGGCGCTTCCGAAGCACAAGGGAACCGAGAATCTTCTCGCGCAGCTTAAATCAAGGCTTGCGAAACTGAGGGAGCAGAGGCCCAAGAAGGGTCGTTCTAGGGGGATAAAAAAGGAAGGGGATGTTCTCGTCTCGATAGTCGGATATCCGAACTCGGGAAAGTCGAGACTGCTGAAGAGACTGACGGGGGCCGATGTGGAGGTTTCCGAGGTACCGTATTCCACCTCGGAACCGGTTGTGGGTGTCGCGGATTACGGCGGGGCGAAGATTCAGTTCGTTGAGATTCCGGCTTTTTTCAGACCGGATCACATAGGTATAGTGAGGAACTCCGATGCCGTGCTCGTGGTCTCTCTCTCGGAGCAGGATGCGAGAAAGCTTTTAGAAAGCATCCGGTGCGAGGACAAACCTTTCTGTATCGCGGAGCCGGACGAGGACTGTGAGAAAATCAAGGAAAGGATATGGTCCTGTTTGGGTCTTATCAGGGTTTACACGAGGAATAAAGGCAAAGTTGAAAGGAGACCCGTTGTGCTGAAAAAAGGTTCGACCGTAAGGGATCTCGTGGAGGAGATACACAGCGAGATGCTGGAGAGCTTCCGTTTCGCCAGGGTCTGGCCCGGAAAATATCCCGGCGAACGCGTGGGTCTCGGCTACAGGCTCAGGGACGGAGAAATCGTAGAGATATACGCTTAAATAGATGAAAGTTTGTTTAAATTTTTATGAAAATACGAAAGTGCGAACGGTGTAAAAGGTATACGCTGAGGGAAAAGTGCAGGTGCGGGCTGATCACCGTTTCGCCGCATCCCCCGAAGTTTTCTCCTGAGGATAGATGGGGTGAATGGAGGAGAAAGGCGAAAAAGCTCGTTGAAAATCGAACAATACGTTAATAATCGTCGAAAACTTTATAAACCATCTTATACAACTCTTTTTCAAACTCTCACGGGGTGATAAAGTGGAGATTGGTGAGCTGATAAGAAAGTATAAGGATAATAAAACATATGCTCTACCTTCTATACCTGATATGGGGGATATGGGGGTTAAAGGTCTTGAATACTCGTGGAGGTGTGGTGCTGGTGAAGGTCCTCACGATAGGTAGGTGATAAGAAGTGATACCGCCATTAGGTCGTTGTTTAGTTTGTTTAAAGAACTCCGACCTTCTTTGTATAGATCAAAATCCAAGCTATGAGCGAAAAGAAGAAGTAATAAAGGAATTTATGAGACGGTACTTAGAAGATAATCCTGAGGCTAAAAGAACTTTAGACGCATTCTTACAGAGAGGAAATGTTTCACTGAGAAATGTACATCCTCAAGAATGTCAATACGAAATTAATGATTGTCCTTTGAGAAGAAGTATTCAATTTTGAAGCAAATAAAAACGGAACTTTACGACGCTCGTGTCCATTTGAGTTTCCTCGGGTTTCTTCCCATCATGAAATTTTTCTCGCACTTGCTAGAGCAGAAGTAAAATATCTCTCCGTTGTTTTTCACGAACATTTTTCCAGTGCCCTTCTCTATGGACGACCTGCAGAATGAACATCTCATAATTTATCTCCTCGGCTCCATCACTCCGGCGGATTCCATTTCGGTTTCCCTGAGCATCAGGATATCCCCCTTTCTCACAGGACCAACAACGTTTCTGAGAAGCACTTTACCCGCATCCTTTCCTTCGAGAACCTTACACCTAACCTGAATCACACCTTTAACCCCGCTTCTTCCGAGAAGCTCCACGACTTCAGCCGGAACCGCGTCGTCCATCTAAATCACTTTTTGAGCTCTTTGACGGATTTTATTATTTCTTCTACCAGGCCCTCCGCTTCTCCGGGCTCTATTATCGCAAGCGATGCGCAGGCTACATCTATTCCTGCAGCCCTGCCGAGGTCCTGCTTGGATTTAACGTACGTGAAGGGTATGTTTTTTTCCTCGCATAACACGGGAAGATGCATTACAACTTCTTCGGGGTTAACATCCTCCGCAATAACAACGAGTTTTGCCTGGTTCCTTTCAACAGATTTCGTGGTTTCGTTTGTACCTCTCTTTATCTTTCCGGTCGCTCCTGCGGTTTCGACCGCCTGAAGCGTTTTTTCCTCAAGCTCTTTTGGCACCTCGAATCTTACGTACGAAGGCATCTCATCACCTCGTTTCATCAGTTCAAAATAATTAAAATCGGGATATATTTAAAACTTTCTGTTCAGCAACCTCCGGCGAAATATACCGTGGCGTTGTCCACCAAAAATTTCATGTAATCCGATTCCTTCCATACTTCTGTTATGCCGCTGCTGCAGTGTGCTTCTCCGGTTGCTGTATCCACGGTCATCGCTTCCCCGGGATCTTTGCATGTAAGCCGGGATACCAGAATCCTTCCGTTTTCGTATTTCCATTTTTCCTTGTCAGAAACAAACGGCAGCTTCACTACAAATTTTTCTTCTTTCGCACCGTCTACCCAGAATAAATCACCTTGCCACGATCTTTTACGATCTTTTTTCTATTTCCAGGTATTCCGGTAGTAATGTTACATTCCGTATAGTGCAGTACTTTTTGGCGTTATTGATGATTTCTTCATAGTTCTGAAGAAACGCATGCTTTACCTCTTCCTCTGTATCCGGGACAGTGTTTAAATCTAAAACAGGGACAGCGGAAGCCACGGCAATACCTGTGCGCTTGGGTTTGGAGCTGTTAAAAAAGCTACCGAAGGCGGCGAGCAACACTAAAAGAATCAGCGCGAACACAAGAACATATTTTTTATCCATCTCCTTCACCAACAATTTGCCGTTGTTTTTAATTGTTAATTTAAAATATTTAAAATTTTTTGATGAAAAATAACACATGAACGCGAGCGAGTTAAAAGAAATATATGCCAATTCACTGAAGCTAACATCGTTTTTTGC
>JAADFI010000010.1 GCA_013152905.1 Microcaldota archaeon | reverse complement strand
ACCCTCAGGGTGAGGGCTACCGACAAAGCCGGAAACTCCGCAGAGGACTCGCTGAACCTCACAGTCTACGACGTGAAGGAGGACTTTCTCAGGAAAGTCTACGGGGACAGGTTCTACAAGCTTGAGCCGGTTGGTTACGTGCTTGACGAAAACGGCTACCTGAAACCAGAATACAGGAACATTACCTTTGAAGACTTCGTGACGGAGTTCGTCTCCCCGGAGGAGATGGACAGGCTCATACAGCTGCAGAACTACAAGCCCGGCAGGGTTAATGTTATTATTGCGGAGGCGGACGGGCTGAACCTCACGCGCGACAGGGACTTCGCGGACTACATGCATAAGGCTGCTGAGAACCTCTCGGACTGGGACCTCAGGGCGTTCGTGCTCCAGCCCGAAAAGGACTGGGAGCTCGTTGACTTAGGGGTGTACAGGGATGCAAGCGGTACGATAAGGATGCTCATGAAGAAGGTGCCCGCGGCTGACAAAGGCGACCTTGCCCTCGGGGTTTACAGGAGGTTCAACTCTTCCGACCCCGAACTCTTCCTCTCGCTGGTGGGTACCTGGGGTTCGTGGTACAGGATGAAGACGAGGGAGGGCGCGAACCCCGGGGAGGTGGAGGAGCTCGCCGCAGGATACCTCAGGCTGTGGGACGAGACTCGCAGGGAGCTGAACAGAAGCCTGCCGTTCACTGCCGCCCACTACCTCACCGCGCCTTATGCTGTGTTAAACCCTCTGTCAGGCTCTGAAGTGGATATGGCAGTCGTGGCTGTGGAAACGGCTTCTCCAGAATCTCTCAACTACTCTAAGAAGGCGAGGGAGCTTCTCAGGAGGTTCTACCACAACGTCACCTGGAACGGAAAGGTGTACGACTTCCTTGACGAGCAGAAGGCACCCTTCCTGATAAACAACAAGATAGAGCCGCCCTCCTACGGGGGGACAGGCGAGCCCTACGGAAGGATATGGGTGGCTGATCCGGATGCTTTGAACGAGACACATCCACACGATGATTATCTTTCGGCTCTCAGGAAGATGACCACCGATCCCGGGCTGCTAAGACCGGAGGTGGCTGAGAACCTCTCCGGCTACCTTGACCACCCGGACCTGCTTCACGGATATTGCGTGGAGATGGCTCAAGCGGAAGCTGCTCTGGCAAGATCCATCGCCCTGCCCTCGGTGGTTGTGGGCCTCCCGAACATAAACCACGCCGAGGCTTACACCTACGACGGAAGGAGGTTCGTGCTCCCGGACTACGGAATACAGACTGACATCATGTGGATACCGGACTACTACGCGGTTCCTCCGTGGACTCTGACGTCGATTGAGTGGAGGAACGGAATTCCCGTGAGGGAGGTTCCGTTTTCCGCAGAAATACCACTTTCCCTGCTCTCCGGGAAGCCTGCGAACTTCAAAGCCCCGGTCGGGGATTACCTCTATCCAGGTAAACCGTAAAGCTTTTATATTGAATTTCCGGTAAAATTATTATGAAAGCCGGGAGCGTGCTCGGGATTTTCGCCGCGTTAGTCTTTTTTCTCGCTCTGATCGCCGTGCTGAGTCCGGGAAAGGCTCAGATTTACTCCCCGGTAACCGGAACCATAGTTGTGAAGGATTACGAGGGTTCGCGCGGGGTTTCCGCGATTCCGTTTTCCCTCCCGGGCTCGGATTGTCTGGTAAACCTGGTTGTGTGCGATTACGGCGGGGTGATACCTAAAACGGTTGGGCAGAGGATAGTCAAGAACCTGGAAGCAAACTGGATAGAGGAGCAAGATTCTAAAGGCATAACTGGTAGCACACTTCCACCTGGAGCATGTACTTACGTCGTAAATACACAAGGTGAGTATAGCGGCGTGTATGTGTGTAAGCACCCGAGTACGGATGTGTGTTTCAATCAGACGAGCGAGTATAATGGTGTTTTCTGGGAGGATACAGGCTACTGCTGTCACAGGGCGGGACCTGATAACGTGCTTGGGACGGCGGATGACTATCACGTGGTTCCGGCGATCAACAGCGCCTACACTTCAATGTGCTGCCCGATCAACACGACGGTTTACGACGGGAGTCTCGGGAAGTGCGTGAACGCCGAAGTGAGAGAGGCTGGGAAGTTTGAACCGATGGGCACCTGCGGGGTTTCCACCTTCAGGCTCAACTACTCCACGGGAGTTCTTACGTTCTTTGATGCCGGCGGAAACCCGACAATAACGGCAGATTATATCGCCTACTCGTACATATGCTGATCCTTTCCCGGCGGCAGGTTCATGGATCCGCGGATTAAAATATTCACTGTAAAATATACATCGCAACCGCGAAAACGATTTTTAATGATTTTCCGCCAAGAAAAAAAACATGCAAAAAACGGTGTTCGGACTGCTTGTTTCCGCTGCGCTGCTGATTTTCCTTGCCAGCATACTTTTCCAGGCGACCAAGGCTCAGACCTTATCCAGAATAAGCGGAACTATCATATTTGCAGATTCTCATCCATTTTCATGCGCGCAGTATGGAAGTCTCGTAGACTGTAGATACGGCTCCTATGGTATTTCTACAATACCATTAGCTCTTCCAAAAGCCGGTTGTGTTGTTAAAATAACAGTATGTGATGATAGAGGTCAGCCACCAACAAAACTTATAGTCGGGGCAGATCCGATTCCTCCTCTCAATGCTTCGAAAAACTATAGTGGTGTTGAATGTGGAGGTACATCACCTGGAATATGTGATTTCGAAGGGTGTGACTGGGAGGGAAACGCGGTTTACTCGGTCAGTAACTATACGCCCCTAAGATGTCCAGTAGGATATACTTGTGGTGAAAGCAGCATCGGATACTGTAGAGTTTGTGAGTGCGGATCTGCAGGCTGTCCGATATACGATAATTCTTTTGTGTACGTCTCAGGATATGGTTTTTGCTGCCCCCCAGACCATCCAATATATGATCCAGCTTCTAAAAGCTGTGTGAAGAATGCGACAGTTGAATCAAGAAAGATCGGGGACAGATGCACCGTGTTGACAACAAAACTAGAAACAGCGTTCACCGATGTAACCTTTGCTGATTCTAGTGGAAGACCACTTCCAACAGCCGATTATGTAGCAGTTTCGTACATATGTTAATTAGGGTTGAGTTTTTTGAAAATGACGAAGAAAGATGGAATGCTTTATCTAAATTGAGATATGATATCGCTAAGCACCTTAATATATCTTCCAATTCAAAAGTTCTTGATGTTTTAGTTGGTTATGCAGATTTTAGCAGGGCAATAGCCAAAACACACAATGTAAAGGTAATAGCTATTGAACTTGTTGATGTAGATATAGAGGAGGCAGGTTCATGGATCCGCGGATTAAAATATTCACTGTAAAATATACATCGCAACCGCGAAAACGATTTAATGATTTTTAATGATTTTCCGCCAAGAAAAAAAACATGCAAAAAACGGTGTTCGGACTGCTTGTTTCCGCTGCGCTGCTGATTTTCCTTGCCAGCATGCTTTTCCAGGCGACCAAGGCTCAGACCGCGGGAATAATTACCGGGAGCATCATACTCCGGGATTCTGTTTCGGGCGGGGTTTCAATTATTCCTTATTCTTTGCCAGGAACAAGCTGCAGGCTTAATATAGTAGCCTGCGACATGGGCGGTCAGCCGCCCGAATACGTTGGTGTTGGAAACATTTATAGTGCGGATCCAAGGGGGGAGTACGCGCCGGCAACCTCGTACAATGGATCCGGATGTGGAAAGATAGTAGATTTTGATGACTGCTGTATATATGATGCTTACTGCAAACCTGCCGATCCGTGCATACGTCTTGAACCAATCGGTCAGGGATGTGATACGGGGTGCGGAACCGTTTATTCGTATGACAGAATAAAAGGCGTGTGCTGTGATCTGGACGGGGAAGATAATATCCCTGGAACCGCCGATGATAATGTTCAGAGCGGGGACAGATGCTGCCCTAAGGATTATCCGTTTTATGATCCGGTTTCCCAAAAATGTGTAAGATTTGAAACATTGCAAACCAAGATGAACAGATTCGGGCTATGTTCATACGCTTCTGTAGCTTCTGCTGAGCCGTCCTCATATCTGTTTTTCTTCCAGGCTGATGGGAATTCTTCATCCGCAACAGCCGATTACGTCACGATCTCTTACGTGTGTTCGGTATAAAACTTTTAAGCATAAAGAAGGAATAAATATATGAGCGATATGAAGAGGAACGGTTTGATTTTCGCAATTATCGGAATTTTTTTGCTTCTTTTCCAGCCCGGATTTTCATTCTCCCCCGCTCTTTGCAGGGTGCCGGTGTACTACGGGATATGCTGCTCGGAGTATACTGGCGAGGTTTTGTGGGAGGATCTGGGCGCGCCGCCCGGGTCTGGAATATGTTGCGGCGGTCTCCCCTATCCTGGTTTAACCGAGTGTCCTTATTCGTATCTTCTTACACTTGCCCACAACCTTTACTACAACGGAACGAACTACCGCACGAACTGGGTGGATGCCGGGCAGCCCGGGTGCAGGGTGGAGTCCCTGAAGCCCGGGGGCTTGTGCGAGATCTCTGGTCAGTTCGGCAGATGCAGGGCGCTTCTGCCGTACCTTCCTGCGTTCGTTTCGCTTGGTGATAAAGTCTACGAGAGCTATCCGAGCAACTTCTGGATATGTGAAAAGAAAGGAGAGAAGGTTATGTGGTACCACCACTGGAAAGAAAACGCAGTACAGGTGTTCCTGCGGGTGGAGGACGGCTACGCATACGACGCTAAAGGCAATCCCGTGCGAACATACCGGTAACGATGTACATCTGCAAGCCCGACGTGGAGTTCTGCAAGGAAGAGGCTCCGTGGCTCTTCAAGAACACCACGGTCACAGATGCCAACGGCTTCTACTCGGTCTCCCTGAACGTGAGCCTGGAGTCTGGGAAGAGGTACAAGGTTTCGATAGTCTCGAAAAGAGGGTATGCCGAGACGGTTGTCTCCATCGGTTAGAGACTCCTGAGTCTTGATATGGTGAGAGCGTTTTATGTCAGAGTCCTGTGCCGGGGAGGGCAGAGATTCTGCAGCGTGAGTGCGGAGGTGGCATCTGCCTGCTATCACCATCCGGTCCCCTACGACTTCCTCCTTGATGCGCTTGAGAACGCGACGAGTGTGAACAGGGACAAGCCATAGAAGCGGACGGAATTTATCTCCACCCGTATGTAATCTCGCCTTCTTTTGTCATCCCCTCGGTCAACTCACCGGTCAGAAGCAAAGTTTCCTTGTCTTCTTCAATGTTTGCCTTCGCCTCTTGCCACGCGTTCCACAACCATATTACTGCGAATGGCAACAACATTGCAATTAAAACTGCTTCGAAGCCCAAGGTCGTGAGGGGATATTCACTTCGCCTGCTCTTGACGAATTTGTAGAAATCGTTCAGATTGGAATAGGCATCGCTGACTCTTCTACCCGCCGCTCTCATCGCTTGGATAGCCTTCACCTTCAAACCTGAATAGTCATCACGGACTTTGTCTAAGCCTAGGTCAGTCAAGTAATCCTGAACCGAACGTATTCCTCTAAAATATATGTTACCTAACCGGTCGCGATACCCGGATATTTTTTTGGATAATTCTTCTGTGAGTTGAGAGTAGAATCCGAGTTTCTTCAGGTCCAATATTTTTCGCGGCAGCATCTACGTATTATACTTTCGGTTACAGCTTCCTGATAATAGAGATGGGAGCTTGCGTGGTACAAAACAATAAGGGCCAGACACAGGAGGATTCTCCCTTAACCTTTCGAACAGGTTCTCGCCTGCTCTCGTCGGTGTAAAAGCATAATCATAACCTCTTATAAACTCTTCTTTTATTTTTATATAACCTCTAATCTTCTCCCTCTTTTCTTCAACGTCTGGTAACTCCTCTAATTCCATTAATTTCTGTATGTAGCGATCCACATATTCTTCAAGCCTCTTATCACCAAGAATCGCTGCAATAAAATACATTGCGACAGTCTTATCAGCAAAAAGACGAGGCAAGTTCAAGGGTTGTCCTCCTCCACGAATAATTTGAGCTGCTCTGGCATTCATCAGGCCCTGATTAAACTCTATATACATTTTCAGTTCTTCCAATCTTTCTTCATCTCCTTTTACCAATTCTTTTAACCGTTCACGAAGCCACTCTGGAAGGTTCTTTAACAGATTGTCGAGGTTTTGCATTTTATCCCCGTTATTTTTTTGAGGTAAATTTTTTTAAATGTTTTTGATATGCGTAACCATATTAAGGTTAGCATAAATCCTCTCCTAAAGATTCAGGCCCCTCTACTTACTACGAGCCTTTGCAGTGCTTTTCTCTCTGAAACCTAGAGAAACCATTCTGAAAGTACATTCAGAGCTACGAACTTTTTCACAGAGCGCATGCGGTGCAGTTTATCCATAGCGAATGAATTTTTAGCCAGTTTGAACAAACCACAACTGTTTGGGGTATCAACTAAAGTATCAATTTCGGACAACGTTCCCGGATATATGAAGTTTACCGAAGGCAAGCTCGGACGAATGAAACTAACCGACATATTCGCTTGTTGACCAAAACGAAGTAAGGGCGTAAGCGACAAAGCATCCAAGAAGCCGCTAAATGATTATACCTCTCTTAATTTTCTTAATTTATGATTTAAATAATGTATTTTAAACTTTGCCATTAATTCAGCGCCTACAGGATTGTTTGTTTTAAACGCAATATAGAGATAAAATTTTATAGGTAAGTGCTTATAAAAATTTGAAATTAATTTTGAAAAGAAATTTTCTGTTGGCTTTCTTATTGATATATATCCATCCTTGTAAGCTATATCTATCAAACGTTTACCTTTTTCATTTCTTACAAAAGCCACGGACCACCCTTTAGGTGCACCAAGAGCACCGAATGAAACATCCGAATCAAATCCCAGATAATCAGTACAGTATATACATCCATTTGCAATACATTCTGTTGTTTTGCTAACTGGAATCTCATAGCGTTTGTTTGTTTTATCTATAAAAAGAAAATATGGTTCAAATGTTCTTGTGTCTCTTAAAGTATAAAATATTACATCATTTAAATTGATACCATAGCTTTGAATTAAATTGTGGAATTTATCAGGTTTAAAGTTTGTGCCACATGCAATAGAAATAGTATACCTGATATTATGTTTCAGCAATTTTTTCTTTTTCAAAATACTAATTGCTTCCATATGACAAGGCAACCCCACTATAGCTATTTTCTCATTTTTAGGAATCTCTCTTAGAATTGAAAGAAGTGGAACAACTGTGTGTCTCATTCCGGAAAGTTTTTTAATTTCATTTATATTTTTAACATACCTTGGTTTTCCATGAATTATTGTTTTTCCTTTTTCAACACCGAGGACACCATCTATTAACCCATTTTCTTTAGCTGCAAGTAATGTGGAAACAATTGCACCGGAATACGTCCCCCTATACTTTCCTTTAACAAATAATATTTCCTCATACTCTCCTAATAAGTCATTTCTAATCTCTACAGTATTTTTTCTGGGACATATTTTTTCAATCCCCTTATAAGCGATACACAACCCACACTGCGAACAGTATTTTGTGTACCTCATATTCTTTCATCAGTGACAGGGAACACGCGGGACCTTGTGTCTAATCATACATGCAGACATTCTTAATAATTATCTCTGAAAAATTTAAACCGGTGGGTGATGCCATGTCTCGAGAAGATTCGTGCATGTTCGAAAAGAATCGGGGCACGAGATGTGAGTGTGGAAGGCAGATATGTCTTTTAGCCGATTCTCGGTTCGGAAAAAGATTTATATATGAGAAAAACAGAAAAAAGTATTTATGAGAGCTGTTTTGGGTTCCATGGTGCTTTCCATCATGCTTCTTTCCGTCTTTGCCTATGCGCAGGAGACTTCCGTGCTCGATGTCGAACCCGGAGTAACACCGGACTCACCATTTTACTTCTTTAAAACAGCCTTTGAGAACATTCAGCTCATGCTGACATTCGACAAGGTCGAAAAGGCAAAGCTGAGATACAAACTCGCCAAAATGAGGCTTGCCGAGGCCCTTGAAATGGCAAAGAAAAACAAAACAGAAATGGTTGACAGACTTATAGAAAGGTACGAAAAAATGCTTAACGAATCCCTCTCCGAACTCATGGAGGCCAGGAAGGAAAGAAACGTGACAAAAGTCATAGATATCATATCGAACTCGACCCTGAAGCATCTTTTCGTGCTCAAAAAAGTTTACGAACTCGCACCGCCAAGAGCGAAACCCGCCATCGAACGGGCTATGAGGGAATCTATGGAAGGGCATAAGAGAGTCGCGGAACTCATGGACAGAAGGTTTGTTAACGTAACCATAGTTATCGGAAACAAAACCATAACCGAGAAAGTACCAGTGTTTCTTGCCGAAAAATTCCTGAAGCAGGCAAGGGAATTCAGGAAAAAAATGAGGGAAAGGATTCTCGAATACAGGGAAAAACTCAAGGAAGAACTAATGGAAAAGATAAACATTACGAAAGAAATGGCGCGTGAACAGATAGAAGAGGTCCAGGAAGAGCTTGCAGAATTCAATACAAGCCTTGATATTCCTGCAGCCAGCGTAATGCTTGAGAGAGCACGCACACATCTGGCCAATGCTATAAAGGCGTACGAACAGGGTTATTACGGAAGGGCGTACGGTCTTGCGGTCGCGGCGGAATCCATTCTTTCGGCGCTCGAACGCATGGAAAGAGGCATGGAGATAAGAGAGGAAAGAATGCAGGAGCTTACCGAGGACTTCGAGGAAAAAATAGCTGAAATAAAGGAAGAGGCAGAGAAGCTCGGTATAACCGAAAAGATTCTACCGCTTCTGGAAAGGGCCGAGACCCTGTTCAGGGAAGGTAAACCAAGACTCGGAATGGTTGCACTGATGAAGGCAAAAAGGATAGTCGAAATCATGGAAAAGGAAAGTGAAACCGAGAAAAGAATAATGAAAAGATTCAGGCACGGTGTCGAACGGGAAAACGAAACCGAAATAAAAACAGGAATAAAAATCGAAGAGATAAGCGTTGAAATGCCCGAGCAGCCTTAAATGTAATTCCCGAGTTTCCTTAGAGCCGCGAGTTTTTCTTTATTTCCGATTTTAGCATTTTCTATCGCGGTTCGGAGTATTTCTACCGATTTATCGTAAATTTTCCTGTCAACCGGATACGGATGACCGTCCTTGCCTCCGTGGGCAAAAGAATATTTCACAGGATCTCTCCACGAAGGCTCGGTACCGTAAACGATTTTCGAAATGAGCGCAAGGGCCCTGAGCGTTTTTTCGCCGACACCCTCCCTTGAAACGAGCTGTTCAAAATCGGACGGAGGATCTTCCTTCAGTTTTCTAAGAACCGGTTCGACTCTTCTTACTTCGTGATGTCCCAAAAGGGAAAGAAACTTCAGATTTCTCGGTCCTTCTGAGGCGGCTTCCACGGAACACCTTCGCGTTTTTTCACTTTCGAATGCAACAAGATTCAGCACTCTGTGTTTCGCGTCGCAGCATACAGCCGTGTGCGGCTCGATGACGAAATTTTTAAGACTGCCGGAAAACCAGTGATACCTCCTGGCGTATCTGTTTTCTGTGTTCATACCCTGCTGTACCACACACCACTCACCCTTTTCTGTAAAGAACATTGCATGGTGATACAATCTGTATCCGTCCTGGACGCAGGCTGAATCAACCTTTGCAGCCATTCTGCTGGCATACTTCAGACCCTCTATTTTCCTTGATGAAAGCGACAGTTCTTCGCCCAGTTTTTCTATTTCCTCTGCGGTACTGAACGATTTCATTCCCTTTCCGCCGGCTGCCCCTATACCTATTTGCGGTAAAACTTCTTTCAGCGCACCACAAACTGTTGTGGTGGTTCCGCTAGAATGCCAGTCGAACCCGAGGACGCAGGCAAGAGACTGAAAGAAAAACGGGTCTGAGAGCCTTTTTATCAGCTCCGTCTCACCGAACTCCAGGACCACGGCTTCGGAAATAGCTTTTCCGAGCTCCTTCATCTTTCTGAAAAGCCATGCGGGACATTTTCCCGAATGTAGCGGAAGGTCGGCAATACCGGTTTTCATTCAATCACCGATAAACCTTTCCAGACCTGACTCGGTGAAGGATGACTTCGTGTAACCAAGAACCTGAAGAATTCTGAGCGCCGAGGGAATTATCTGGTGTTCTATGTAATACGTTACATCTATGTCTTCCTTTCTTGCGAACTCCGACGGAACAGCCCTCTCCGAAATCGAACCGTGTCCTTTGGTGATGACGAAAGATATGGTTGTGCCTTCCTTTATTTTTCTACCCGCCTTTTCAAGCTTCTTTGCGGCCGATATGTGGGGGCTCGTGGCTTTGTATTCTTCAAGCGGTTTCGTGACCTCTTCGAATATTTCAAGTTCTTCGATGCTGAATTCACCTCTTTTGAGTCTCGAAATCGTTTTTCTCACGAAGTCAACGGCCTCCCTGTGCCTTCCTGAAAGAACGGATTCGATTACCTTTCTCTGAGTTTCTTTCGCGAGTCTGCACCAGTCCTTTCTAACGGCTTCGAGGCCGCGAATGAATATTCCCTCGTCCGAAAGAAGGGCGTATCTTTTCTTTGCGGTTCCGTAACCCGTTTCTCTCGGAATGAAAATTCCTCGCTTGTAAAAGCCCTGAATCTCGAGCTCTATTATCCCGGGAAGCTCCGAGTTGATCCTTTCTATGAGTTTTTTAACGTTTTCTTCGGTATCGAACGTGAAGAAACAGCTGTCTGTGTCCGCATATATTACCTTATAACCGCTGGCTTCGACCCTCGAGATAACTGACTTTATCAGCTCCCTGCCGGCGCTTGCGCACACCTCGGCACACGTGAAACAGTACCATCTCGAACCGGGGAACGCGTAATAACCGTAAGTGGCGTTTGCAATTATTTTAAGCGCGCTCTGTTCGGCTTCGAGCATCCTTGAGGGGGTGCTCTTTAGTTTTCTCTTCACCTCCATACGCTTTTCTATAAGTTCCGTAACGGCTTTTGAAACGAAACCCTTTCTTTCAGAACAGAATCTGACTTCTGTTCCAGGCGGTGAGATACCTGTGCAGCTGCTACAACCAAGCGTATCCGGGGATATGTTAAAAGTCGAAATTATCGAGGGATAAAGGCTTCTGAAGTCAACGACGGCTATTCTTTCGTGTATGCCGGCTTCCGGCTCTTTTACAAAACCGCCGGTGTACGTTTTTGTTCTCCTTTCCTCTACATCCTCCCACTTCGGCTGGTTCGGTATCACTTCACCTTCCTTTCTCGTTCTCTTCATCAGAAACCATTCAACCATCTGCGAATACGTCATTCTCGAGACATCAAAGCCGGTTTGACCCACCAGGAAAGTGATTTCAGCTATCACAGGAAGCAGGGCTTTTCCAAGAATCAGCGTGACCTCGGCATCCCTTCTGCAGTGGGCCGAGATGGTTTCGGTATCACCGGATTTCATTGCTCTTAAAAGCGAGGCATAATCCATGGTGTCCTTTTCCTCACCCGTAAGTTCTCTGGCCACCTCGTGCAGACTGAGGACCTCTGTCTGAAGATTCGGGGCAAGAATATTTGAAACGAATCTGTAGAGATCTATATGCACCCTCCCGCTTACCCGGACGGCAGGCGTTCTCACCCTTCTCAGTATCTCCGGCTCCTTTGTATTTCTCCCTATACCAGGAATCAGATTATGATAATGGCATCTCTTTATTATGAGCGGAAAATCGAAGACATCCGAATTGTAACCGTATACGATATCTGGATCGCATTCCCTTATAGTGTTTATCAGCTCGATTAAAAGCGATTTTTCGGAACCGACGTTCCCGCCAAGTGTTATAACTTTTTCCATGTCTTCGCCGACCACGGCTGCGCAGATTATTTCTCCGGAGGGCGCGGCTTCTATATCGATGGCAACCGAGGAAAGCAACGATATATCACCTTTTCCCACGGATTTCGGGCCTTCTGGATCGACTTCTGAAAACCCGGAAATACCGGTATCGATAAGGAACTTCCGGTACGGTCTTATTTCGTATTCGAACTCGTTTTCAATCGGCCCACCGGATCTGGCGGATTCGAATTTTTTGATTTCGTCCCTGAGTTTTCTGACCTCTTCCTTTGAGCTGCACACAACTCTGAAAAAATCCGATTCCTTTCCCAGAAGTTTGAGCCTGGTTTTTTCGAAATTCAGGGATAGTTTCTCCAGGATTTTTTTCGCTTCTTCCGTGTCAACGGGCTTGACGAAGAAATACGGTTTTAAAGGATAGATGCGGCTCTCTCCGCCGGAAAACCAGAGTTTCACCGAGTTTCCGTATTCTTCGGCATCGATGAGCATCATATATAAAAATTATTTTCCGGTAATATTAAATATGCCGGGATCGCACAGCCAGGTAGTGCGCCAGCTTGGAGAGCTGGTGGGCCCTGTGCCCGCGTGAGTTCAAATCTCACTCCCGGCGCCAAAGCTTAAACTTTTAAATATATCTTCTTTCATAAAGTGATGATATGGCGGATGTAAGCGTACCTAAACGTGGAAGCATGGCTTTCTATCCGAGAAAGAGGGCAAGGAGGATTTATCCTACTCTTAAATGTCCGCTTCTGAAAGAAGGCATTCTCGGCTTCGCCGGATACAAGGCAGGGATGACCCATGTCATGCTTCGTGATACCAACCCGAATTCGCCGACAAAAGGACAGGAAATCGCAAGGGCGGTCACGGTTCTCGAGTGCCCCCCGTTAAAGGTAATCGGTGTGAGGGTCTATAAAAACACCACGAACGGGCTGATATCGATCTCCGAAATAAAGGAAGGAGATATTCCTTCGGGGGACATGCTTAGGCTGATCGTTGCAACGAACCCGCCTTTCAAGAAAAAACCCGAGATTTTTGAAATTCCGATAGGCGGAACGTACGAGGAGCAGGCGAAAATTGCATCCGAAAGGCTCGGAAAGGAGATAAAATTCACGGATGTTTTTTCGGTTGGCGACTATATCGATGTTCGAGCCGTCACAAAAGGAAAGGGATATCAGGGCCCCGTGAAAAGGTTCGGTATAAAACTTCAGGGAAGAAAGGCCAAGCAGGTTCACAGACACGTCGGTTCGCTTGGACCGGAGGACGTCGCGAGGGTAAGACCCAATGTCCCGATGGCAGGTCAGATGGGGTTCCATACGAGAACCGAGTTCAATAAAAGGATACTTGCCGTTTTCGAACCCGGTAAGTTTTCAGTGAAAGGAGGCATTCCCGGATACGGTGTTCCGAAAGCCGAGTGTATTCTCGTCGACGGAAGTATTCCGGGACCGAAGAAAAGGCTTATCATGATGCGACCGGCCATAAGCCTCCGAAAAAATCCTATCCGGTTGAGGTTACATATGTCTCAATGGAAAGCAAGCAGGGTGTGTGAAATGGTTAAGGTTCTTGATTTCACAGGGAAGCCCGTGAAGGAGGTCGAGCTTCCAGAAATTTTTTCTCTCCCGGTAAGAGACGATGTTATAAAACGCGCGTTCCTCGCTATTCAGTCAAACAGAAGACAGCCCTACGGTTCCGATCCGCTCGCAGGAAAAAGAACATCGGCCCATTATCACGGAAGAAGGGACAGAAGATACACCATGATGAACAGGGAGCTCTCCAGGCTCCCGAGAATTCACAACACGTCGCCACACCTTATATTCCGTGCCAGGTTCGCGCCGCATGCCGTCGGCGGCAGGAAGGCGCATCCACCCAAGCCCGAAAAGGTATGGGATGTTAAGATCAACAAAAAAGAAAGGAGGTTAGCAATTCTTTCGGCGGTTTCGGCCACAGCCAGGCCGGAATTGGTAAAGGCCAGGGGGCATAAATTTTCCTGCGAGCTTCCTTTGGTGGTGGTTTCGGACATAGAAAACGTTGAAAAAACCTCGAAGCTTGAGGAAATTCTGAGAAACCTCGGTCTTTCCGAAGACCTGGAAAGGGCAAAAAAGAAAAAAATAAGGGCAGGAAAGGGCAAAATGAGAGGCAGAAAATACAGAAAGAAAAAATCCGTACTCATAGTCGTTTCGGACGATTCCAAGATAAAGAAGGCCGCTTCGAATATTCCCGGTGTCGATGTGTGCAGGGTATCCAATCTGAACGCTGAACTCCTTGCTCCCGGGGCCGTTCCGGGAAGGCTTACAGTGTGGAGCGAAAACGCACTTGCGGAGCTGGAGAGGTGGAAAGCATGCTGATAAAGTATCCTTTGATGACGGAGAAAGCGATTTCAATGGTAGAGACGCAGAACAAGCTGGTTTTCATAGTTGACCGGAGAGCGAAAAAACCGGAAATAAAAAGGGAGGTTGAAAAACTCTTCGGTGTAAAGGTTCTCGAGGTTAGGACGCTGATAGACAGGAAGGGAAGAAAAAAAGCTTATGTGAAGCTCCATCCCGATTCAAAGGCATCGGAAGTGGCCACGAAACTCGGTATGATATGAGGTGCGGTTCATGGGAAAGAGGATAATAGCCCAGGCAAGGGGAAAAGGCGGGCCGAGATACACGGCACCCTCGCACAAGTATGCAGGCAGGGTTACCTATCCTTCTTCAAAGACAAAGGGTGTGGTGGTGGATATCTGTCACGACCCGGGAAGAAACTCCCCTGTTGCAAAAGTTTCCACACCTCTGGGCGAATTCTTGATGATCGCTGTTGAAGGACTGAAGGTCGGTGATGAAGTCGAAATAATGGGAAGAGTTTCCAGAGGCTGTATTGCCAGACTCTGCGATATACCAGAAGGCGTACCTATATGCGGCATCGAATCCTATCCCATGTCGGGACCCAGGTTCTGCAGGGGTTCCGGAACGTACGCTACAATAATCTCCAAGGAAAAAAAGATCACGGTTAAAATGCCATCCGGTAAATTCAAGGAATTCCACCCGAACTGTCTTGCTACAGTTGGGATTCCTGCCGGGGGCGGAAGATACGATAAACCGTTCGTCAAGGCCGGGCAGGCTTTCTATGCCGCCAAAGCCAGAAACAGACTCTGGCCCAGAACATCGGCTGTAAAAATGAACGCTGTTGATCACCCGTTCGGAGGAAGTACCAAGCCAGGTAAACCAAAGACCGTTTCA
Source organism: Microcaldota archaeon (assembly GCA_013152905.1). Lineage (GTDB taxonomy): Archaea > Aenigmatarchaeota > Aenigmatarchaeia > Aenigmatarchaeales > JAADFI01 > JAADFI01. Next base: position 5,484 of record JAADFI010000010.1, on the reverse strand, counting down.
CGGGATATGCCTCCGGGCAAGAAAGTCGGATCCATAAGTGCGAGAAGAACCGGAAAGAAAAAGAGGTAGATGAGTATGGCAAGAGTATTCAAATATCGCGGGTACACGATCGAGGAGCTGAAAAAAATGAGCCTTGAAGAGTTCGCCAAATTACTTCCGTCACGTGAAAGGCGTTCCCTTCTCAGAGGTCTGACCGAACAGCAGAAAATCCTTTTGAAGAAGCTTAGAAGCGGGAAGGAATTCGTCAAAACCCATGTTAGGGATATGATAATACTTCCGGAAATGGTCGGCAAGAAAATAGGCGTTCACAACGGAAAGGAGTTCGTTCCTGTTGAGATCAAACCCGAAATGATAGGTCATAGACTGGGTGAGTTCGCTCTCACACGGAAGCGCGTTAAACATTCGTCACCCGGTGTGGGTGCTACAAGGTCGAGTAAATTCGTTCCGCTGAAGTGATGGATATGAAAGTGAGTGCGAGAGGCGTCGAGAGGATCTCCACCAAATCGGCCGTGGTGGTTTGCAAACTCCTCAGAGGTCTTAAGGTGCACGAAGCCGAAAAATTCCTCACGGAAATACTGGAAGGAAAAAGAAATATAAACGGTAAGTATTATACAAAAACGGTATCGGGTCTGCTCAGAATACTCAGGTCCGCGAAGAAAAACGCCGAGCATCTGGGCGCAGACACGGAAAAAATGAAAGTCCATATTACCGCTTCAAAGGGTCCGACGGTTTACAGAAGGAGGAGAAGCAGACGGTTCGGAATGAGGATGAAATCGACCTATGTTGTAGTCGAGTTGAGGGATGAAAATGGCGGTTGAAAGACACTTCGTTCGGGAAGGGATAAAAAAACTCGAGCTTGAAAAGTTCCTGGCAAGGGAATTTGCCAAAGCGGGGTATAGTCACTGTGATATCCAGAGAACGCCGTTGAGCACGAGGATAATAGTTTTTGCAACAAAACCCGGAATGATCATCGGGCGCGGCGGAAAAAACATAGATGCTCTAACCGAAGCGATAAAGGAAAAATTCGGTATAGAAAATCCGCAGCTTGATGTCAAAGAAGTCGAGGTACCCGAACTCGATCCGCAGGTGGTGGCGCAGCAGATAGCGTTCTCCCTTGAGAGGGGTCTGAGTTACATAAGGGTTGCGAATATATGGCTTCAGAGAATCATGGAAGCCGGGGCCGTGGGAGCGCAGATAAAGATTTCCGGGAAACTCGGCGGAGACATGGCGAGAACAGAGAAATTCTCGTCCGGATATCTAAAACACACCGGCGAACCGGCAGAAGAACTCGTTAAAAAAGGTTTTGCAATCGCGAGAACCAAACCCGGTGTGATAGGCGTTCAGGTCAAAATACTGACGAGATTACCCAAGGAACTCGAGATAGCTAAAAAACTGGAGGGCGAATCGCGTGGCGATACTGAAGATGAAACAGATAAGGGAGATGAGCAGGGAGGAGCTGAAAAAGAAGCTGAATGATTTAAGGCTTGAACTCATGAAGGAAAGGGCTCAGATAGCCGTCGGTGGCTCGCCTTCAAATCCCGGTAGGATAAAAGAAATAAGAAGGACCATAGCCAGAATATTAACAAAGCTCAGGGAGGGTGAAAAAGCTGGAAGTATGTAAGAAGTGCGGGCTTCCGAAGGAACTCTGTGTCTGCGGTACCATAGCCAAGGAAGCAACGAAGATAAAGGTATACACGGAAAGAAAACGCTACAGGAAATGGGTAACTGTTATCGAAGGAATAGGTGAGGATGTCAATCCTAAGGAGCTCCTGAGAAAGATGAAAACAAAACTGGCGTGCGGCGGTACGTACAAAAACAACAGAATAGAGCTTCAGGGGGACCATAAAAACAAGGTAAAAAGCCTCCTTGTAGAGGCTGGTTTTTCGGAAGACCAGATAGAGGTCGGTTAAAAATTGCCGATAACACCGAGGAACCTGATAAAACACGAACTCATAGGACTGAACGTCGAGGTTTCGGCTTCAACCAACAGATACCTCGTCGGTATAAAAGGCAGGGTGGTCGATGAAACTAAAAACATGCTCGTGATACGAACCGACTCTGGTGTGAAAAGAGTACCGAAGAAATCCACAAAATTTATATTTACCCTTCCAGATAAAAGAAAGGTGGAGGTCGAAGGAAACCTCATCATAGGAAGGCCCGAGAACAGGATATTCAAAAAGGTGAGGAAATGGTAGAGAAGAAACACAGAAACATAGGGATTCCGGCAAAGCCGCCGGAAAAGGTATGCAACGATGTTAAATGTCCGTGGCACGGTAAGCTCTCGCTTAGAGGAAGGATTTTCGAAGGGAAGGTGGTTTCCACATACATCAAAACAGCCGTGGTTGAATGGGGCTACGTTCATTATCTTCCGAAGTACGAGAGGTATGAAAGGAGAAAATCAAGAGTCGTTGCCTATAATCCTGAGTGTATAGACGCAAAAAAGGGGGATATCGTGAGAATTTCGGAATGCAGACCTCTTTCAAAGACAAAATCGTTTGTAATATTTGAGAAGGTGGAAAAATGAAGGCGGTTTCAGCCAGGGTTACAAGGGGTCTTCAGGTGGGAAGTTACGTGAAATGCACGGACAATTCGGGCGCACAGCTGCTGAAAATAATAGCCGTGAAAGGATACAAAGGAGTCAGGAGAAGAAGGGCGTCCTGCGGCGTCGGTTCGCTGGTGGTGTGCTCGGTAAAAAAAGGCGACCCGAAGCTAAGGAAAGAAGTCGTGCTTGCCGTGATAGTGAGACAGAAAAAAGAATACAGGAGAAAAAACGGTTTGAGGGTGAAATTCGAGGATAACGCCGCTGTGCTGGTAAACGAAAAGCTCATGCCGAGGGCATCGGAGATAAAGGGTCCGGTTGCCAAGGAGGCTGTTGAAAGGTTTTCATCGATAGGTAAAATCGCATCGATGGTGGTTTGATGGTTTCAAGCAAACCAAGAAAACAGAGGAAGATGCTTTACGAGGCACCGCTCCACAGGAGGCAGAAAATGATGGCCGCACACCTTTCAAAAGAGCTCAGGGAGAAATTTAAAAGAAGGTCGCTCCCCGTAAGGAAGGGTGATGAGGTAAAGATCATGAGGGGAAGTTTTAAGGGCAGGACTGCAAAAATAGAAAAGGTCGATCTCAAAAAAATGGTGGTCTATCTGGAAGGGATAACGAGAAAAAAATCCGACGGAAGTGATGCAAAGATTCCCTTCAGCGCTTCGAATCTCATGCTGATAAACCCGGACCTTTCGGACAAGGAAAGGGTTAAAGCCATAGAGAGGGGTGTACAATGAGGCTGAAAAGACTCGCTGTTCCGTGGGCACCTGAAAGAAAGAGAAGCAAATACATAGTTGCTCCTAAAGGTCCGTATCCGCTTGAGGAATGCCTTCCGCTGCTCGTTGTTTTGAGGGACATTCTCGGATACGCCGAAACGTACAGGGAGGCAAGAAAAGCTATAAGAGCCGGAAAGATCCATGTGTGCGGTCGACCCAGAAAGGATCACAGATTCGCCGTGGGCCTGTTCGATGTCGTTTCCATCCCCGAGGCGGATGAACACTACAGACTCGTGCCTTCAAGAAAGGGACTGAAGCTCGTTAAAATAAAATCCTCTGAGGCGGATAAGAAAATATCCAAAATTTCGGACAAAACCATGGTGAAGGGCGGAAAACTCCAGCTCAATCTTTCGGACGGAAGAAACATCCTCACGGATGACAGGAAGTTTAAGACACACGATTCGGTCCTTATAAGTCTGCCGGATCAAAAAATACTAAAGCATTTGAAACTTGAAAAGAACGCCGCTGTCGTTGTGGTTTCCGGCAGTCACAGAGGAGAGCTTGCGAAATTCGTTGAAAGGAAAGGAAACATGGTGGTTCTCGAGTCGGAGTCGAAGTTCGAGCAGCCGCTGAAGTCCGTAATCGTAGTGGGTAAAAAATCACCGGAGGTAACGGTTCTATGAATCCGATGAGAGAGATAAGAATAGAAAAGGTCACCCTTAACATCGGTTGCGGCGAGGCCGGGGAAAAGCTTGAAAAAGCGGTCAAGCTTCTCGAAAAACTTACTGGCAGAAAGGTTGTGATCACAAGAACGCACAAAAGAACCACATTCGGTACCGCGAGAAACAGACCCATAGGCTGTAAGGTCACGCTGAGGGGTAAGGAGGCGATCGAATTTCTCAAAAAAGCTTTTGATGCGATAGATTTCAGGCTTCCGGCGTCCTGTTTCGACAGGCTCGGTAACTTTTCCTTCGGTATAAAGGAATACATCGACCTACCCGGTGTTAAATACGACCCGGAAATAGGAATCTACGGCATGGACGTATGTGTAACCCTTGAAAGGAGGGGTTACAGGGTAAAGAGAAAAAGACTTAAAAGTAAAGTAGGTAAAAATCACCTTATAAAACCCGAGGAAGCGATGGAATTCGTTTCCAAGGAATTCGGTGTGAAGGTGGAATAGATGCCGAAAAAGTACGGAAAAGCTCTCTACACGTGCAGGATCTGCGGAAGAACCGGAGGGGTTATAAGAAAGTACGGGTTAATGTACTGCCGTCAGTGTATGAGGGAGGTTGCGAAAAAAATAGGGTTTAAAAAATACAACTGATGCTTATGAAGGTGATAGACGCTTCCGGGGCCGTGCTTGGAAGGCTTGCAAGCAGGGTTGCGAAGATGCTTCTCGAAGGCGAACGTGTGACGGTGGTGAACGCTGAAAAAATAATAATAACCGGAAATCCCGACTCGGTTTTTGAAAGATTCCTTGAAAAAAGAAACAGGGGTGACCCGATAAAAGGTCCGTTCTACCCGAAGAGACCCGACACCGTTTTCAGGCGGGTCGTCCGTGGTATGCTCCCGTATAAAAAGGAAAAGGGAAGAAAGGCCTTTTCAAGACTTAAAGTTTATATCGGAAATCCCGAGGGACTGGAGGCCGTACCGGCTTCGGAGGTGTCCAAAACGGTAAGGGATATAAGATGTAAATTCGTTACGCTCGGCGATGTGTGTATCAAACTCGGAGGGAGATGGTGATGGGTAAAATAATATTCGCCACAGGGAAGAGAAAGTCCGCGGTTGCAAGAGCTGTGGGAAGACCGGGTACCGGAAGGATAAGAATAAACAAAAAACCGCTGGAGCTCTTTCCTGAGGTCGAGCGTTTGATCATAAGCGAACCTTTGGTGATGGCCGGGGATACAGCCGGAAAAGTAGATATCGATGTGACCGTGCGCGGCGGAGGTGTCATGGGACAGGCCGATGCGGTCAGACAGGCAATAGCCAAAATACTTGTTTCCGTGAACTCGAAGCTTAAGGCAAAGTTCCTGGAGTACGACAGGTCGCTTCTGATACCCGACGTGAGAAGAAACGAACCGCACAAACCGTCCAGAAGCAAAAAGGGACCGAGAAGACACAAACAAAGGTCGAAGAGGTAGGTGATGGGTATTTTAGTTCCTGTAAGGTGTATGAGCTGCGGAAAACCGATAGGGCATCTCTGGGAGAAGTTCAGGGAAAGGGTCGA
>JAADFI010000009.1 GCA_013152905.1 Microcaldota archaeon | reverse complement strand
GGAACCAACGTTTCCGAACCGGGAAAGGGAAGAATCCTGAAACTCGCCGTCAAAGTAAACGAAACCGCCGATCAGGGTAAATTGGGTATCGTCGAGGTTCTTTTCAACACTTCGAACGCCGTGCCCCAAAAGGAAATAAAATTCACCGTTAATATTTACTCTTCGCTGGACCTCAAGATGAATGTGCTTTCGATTGTACCCAAAAACGTCACCGCAGAGGATGTCTCTCTCAACGTTTCGGTCAGATATCTGAACGGATCCGATGTACTTGGGCTTGGTAAGGAAAACTTCACGGTTGTGCTGAAAAGAACGGATACGGGACAGAGCTACGAAATTTCGCCCATCACGGTCGAGCCGGGATACAGAGTCAACTTCTCGGTCTCCAATATCCCGGGCGGCGAGTACGGAGTCATCGTGACAGCATATCATAAAAGATTAAAAGGCTCGGCCTCGACCCGGCTGAACATAACAAAACCCGCCTTTTGGGGGGATGTGTTAAAAAATTCCTGTGCCAACGTGAAAAACGGTTCAACCTGTACTGTGAAGCTGAACGTCACGAATTTCGGCTTCGCATCGGGTAAGGCAAATATCACGCTGGAAATCCGCTCGAAGGTCAGCATCCTGGATGTGGACGGCGACGGCGGGTGCTTCCAGGAAATAAGCAAATCGTCCGCGATGATCTCGCTACAACCGAAAAAATCGTGCACCGTAACCTGGACGCTGAAGGCAATCGAAGAAGGCGGAGCGTATAATTATCTTAGGTTTGTTGGTCTCTGGCTCGTGAGTAATCGAAGCTTACCGGTGAACGTTTATTCTTCGACGACTTCATCCACCCAGCCGGGTACAAGCCAGCCCACACAGGAAGATGAAATAAAACCGGACATATCCTTTTTCGATGTACCATCAGAAATCAAAATAGAACGCGGCGATTCCGAAGAAATCGAATTCAGGCTGAGAAACAGCGGCTCGGTTTATCTGAACGATGTTACACTTTATATCGAAGGTATTAACTCATCCTGGTACACCAAACCTGGAAAAATAATCCTTCCGCTCGGGGTCACAAAGAAGGTGAAAATAACATTTCATATTCCTAAGGGCGCGGAGCTCGGAAGGTACGAGATAAAATTCGTTGCGGATTCATCGAAGGTGAGGAAAAAGTTCGACTCGGCCCTGATAGTTCTCCCGGATGATGAGACAAAAAGAGAAATAGAAAAAAATCTGACCGAGATCAACAAAACCGTATCCGAGCTCCTGAAAAGCGAGGATGTGAACAAAACCGAAATAGAAAGCGTGGCCAAACTCGTGGAACAGGCTGCCGAACTCGTGGAACTGGGCGATTACCTAACCGCGAAAAAACTGCTTGATGAAGCGAAAATATCGCTCGAAAAGGCAAAAACTGTTCTCGGAACCACGGGCAAGCAGGAATCAAGGGAATCGACCGCAAACTTCCCGCTGATACAGGTCATAGCCGTTATACTGGTTTTTGCCGGAGGAGTCGTTGTCTATCTCATGCTCCCGCCTTCGCACGGCTACGAGCCCGAGGCAGGGTTTAAGTACGTGCCTCCGGAGGAAAGAAAACCGAGGATAGAGCGGCTTAAAGAAAGAATAAAGGAGTTTTTGGAAAGATTTAAGAAAAAAGAGGAGAAATATAATACAGGTGTTTAAATGGACAGGGAAACCTTTTTAAGGTTTTTCGTGCTTTTCGCGGTTTTCTTTGCGGCAAACGTATCGCTGATTCTTTCCGGGCTGAATATGGTAAAAGCAATAGAGCTTCAGAACGGTCTTACGAAGGTGTTTTTTGAAAACCTGAAAACAGATCCTATCAGTCCTGTGGTATCATCGGTTATTTTTGTATTTTCTGAAGTCGTACTTCCTCTGCTTCCTTTTCTTGCACTTTCCGTACTATCGGTCGTTCTCGTGCTCAGATTCGTTCCTTCGAACACAGAAATAGCCGCTGCTGTTATCATGGCCGCGGTCCTCGCGTTTATCTTTAAACCGACGGTCGCCATGCTGCTGGTCTCTCTCGGGTTTCTCGCACTGATACCGATAACCGTCGAGGAATCGAAGCCTTTCAGGACAGGTTACAGCGCTGCTTCATCGTTTCTGAGGTATTTTTCCCTCTTTCTGTGCGCCGCCGTTTTCTTCGGTATGATAACCATGCCGAATTTTACGGAGGTTGCAAAGGAAAAGCTTCTCGAAGGTATAAAACTCATTTTACCCACCTCGGAAGAGATTTCGAGCCTCCAGACCGAGGTCGCGAAAAGCTACATCGAAAAGGGTGCAAACGATGTGAAAAACATAGTGGAAATGAATTTTGCATCGCTTGACGACGAGAAAAAACAGGCATGCTCGGGTTTCAAAGAATCCGTTATTTCCGGTATAGACGAATACAAATCCGGGCTTACCGAGAATCTCCAGACCCTGCCCGAAACCGTATCGGACAAGCTGGTATCCCAGTTAGGGATATTCACGGCGATAGCGAACAGCACACCGATTCTCTCGGCGATATCGTTTTTCTTCCTTCTGGAACTTCTCAGACCTGTTATTTCGGCACTCGGCGGACTTCTCAATCTTGTAATAGGAAGAAAATCAGCAGAGTGAGGAGCACGCATCGCAGTTTGCTGTACACGAAGGGCATATTATTTTTCTTTCCCTGACGGTCCTGCATATTTCGCAGAACTCAAGCGTGATGTTTTTTCCGGAAGCCAGGGACTCGGCGAGTTTCTCGACCCTCCCAAGCAAAACCGGGTCTTTTTCTATCCTCCCTTTTTTCGAAGCCCTCATCTCCCGGAGGTAATGAGATATTGCCGGCTGAGTTGTACCGAGTTTTTTTGCAGCCAGTTCCTGAGTGAAACCGTATTTTTCCACGAGCTCCCTTGCAATTATGGCCCTTATCTTCGGCAGAACTTCCTGGACTATTACTTCGCAGAACGGTTTCATGTTTTTATTATGTTTTCAAAAGCTTTTAAATATAACGGCGTTATTAAATAATTATGATTTATCTCGATTATGCCGCGACCACTCCCGTGAGAAACGAGGTTATTGAAGCCATGAAACCGTTTTTTTCCGACACTTTCGGAAATCCATCCTCGATTCATCTCCCGGGAACAGAGGCTCGCGAAGCGGTAGAAAAGTCACGGGAAAGTATCCTCGAACACATAAAAGGCAGGGGCCGTCTCGTATTCACCTCCGGCGGAACAGAGGCGAACAACCTCGCGATCAAGGGTGTGTGCCTCTCGCGAAAAAAAGGTCACGTTCTTGTCTCATCCATAGAACATCCGTGCATAATGGAAACTGCAAGATGGCTTTCCTCGATGGGCTGGAAGGTCGATCATATCCCTGTTGACAGATACGGACTCGTTGACCCCGGGACAGTCGAAGATATGATAAGGGACGACACTGTTCTCGTTTCAGTGATGCATGCGAACAACGAAATAGGGACTGTCGAACCCGTGGAAGAAATATCGAAGATCTGCTCCGAAAAGGGTGTACTGTTCCACACCGATGCCGTACAAACTCTAGGAAAAATCGAGGTGGATCTGAGGAAAATCGACGCGGACATGGTGAGTTTCAGCTCCCATAAGATATACGGCCCGAAAGGTGTCGGTGCGCTGTTCGTGAAGGAGGACGTCAAGCTCGTGCCGCTCCTTCACGGGGGCGGGCAGGAATTCGGATTGAGAAGCGGTACCGAAAACGTTCCGGGCATCGTTGGTTTTTCAAAGGCAGTTGAACTCGCGGTGAAAGAACTCCCGGAAGAAGCCGAAAGACTCAGAAAGCTGAGAGACGAGCTCATTTCCGGGCTTCTCGAAATACCGGAAACGTTTTTGAACGGGCACCCGGAAAAAAGGCTTCCGAACAATGTACACGTATGTTTCAGATTCATCGAAGGCGAGTCCATAGTTCTCATGCTGAGCGAAAAAGGTGTTTTCGTATCCACGGCATCCGCATGTTCATCGAGAAAACTCGAACCCTCCCATGTGCTCAGGGCAATAGGGCTGAATCATCGAGATGCCCATGGCTCGGTGAGGTTCACGCTTGGAAAGTTCACGAAAAGGGAGGATATAGAAAAAACCATCGAAGTATGTGCGGAAGTGGTTGAAAAACTGAGAAAAATTTCGCCTTTCACGGAGTGATAAGGATGTATTCCGAAAAGGTGATGGAACACTTCAGAAATCCGAGAAACCAGGGAAAAATGGAAAATCCGGACGGCACCGGCGTGGCGGGAAACCCGCTGTGCGGCGACGTGATGAAATTTTACATAAAGGTCAGGAACGGGACGATAGTCGAGGCGAAGTGGGAAACGTTCGGATGCGCGGCCGCCATCGCAACCTCATCGGCTTTGAGCGAAATGGTGAAGGGAAAAACGCTCGAGGAAGCGCTTGAAATAAAGAGAGAGGACGTCTCCTCCTTTCTCGGGGGTCTTCCGCCCATAAAGGAACACTGCTCGAACCTTGCGGTGGATGCGCTGAGAAAGGCTATAAAAAATTACAGGGAAAGGGTGAAAGAATGATATGCCTCGTTGCGTTCGTGGTTTTCGGGTTTCTCGGTCTGTTCAGTGTAAGGTACCGAACACTCGCAAGGGAGGCTTTCGAATGCGTTTTCAGAAGAATCAGGCTCAGAAAATGCTCCTCGGGTCTGGACAGAAGGATAAAACACGGAATGGTGAAATCTTTAAGAAGGTTTCCGAGAATTGCGAGGTTCGTTTACAGAAGATTCGAGATAATCTCGTGGATCTTCACGATATCGTTCTTCCTCTCACTCGGATACACCGGTCTGAGTATATACAATCTTGCGGTTCACGGTTCGTGCTCTCCAGGAGGTGAATGTCCGTTTTCCGAAGGCTGCGGCCACGACGGGTGCACGGTTAACTGCACGTGTCCTCCGGGCAACGACTGCTCGGTAGCCTGTGAACCGGGATGTGAATGTGGGGTGTGCAAAAATGAATCCTGAAAAACTCAGAGAGGATTTCCCGATCCTCGTCAACGGACTGAACGGAAAACCTGTAATATATTTCGATAACGCATGCGTCACGCTTAAACCAAGACAGGTAATAGAGGCGATGAACGAGTATTACGAGAACTTCCCTGCATGTCACGGAAGGAGCAGCCACAAGCTCGGCTTAAAGGTTACCGAAGAATACGAGAAGTCCAGGAAAACCGTGGCTGAGTTCATAAGGGCTAAAAAACCGGCCGAAATTGTTTTTGTAAGGAACACAACTGAAGCGATAAACCTGGTTGCGAACTCTCTTGAACTTAAAAAAGGTGACGTGGTGGTGACCACGGATAAGGAGCATAACTCGAACCTTGTTCCATGGTTATTCCTGGAAAAAAGAAGGGGGATAAAAAGAAGGATCGTTCCCTGGCCGGAAGACGGGAACCTCGACGACTTCACCGAAGCCGTAAAAGGGGCTACGCTTGTGAGTATTGTACACACATCCAACCTGGACGGCACAAGCCTTCCGGTAAAAGAAATCGTTAAAATATCGCACGATGCCGGTGCCCTTGTGCTTGTAGACGGTGCCCAGTCCGTGCCGCATAAGGAAACGGATGTAAGAAAGCTCGATGTTGATTTTCTTGCGTTTTCGGGTCATAAAATGCTGGGGCCATCTGGCATAGGATGTCTTTACGGTAGATACGAACTGCTGGAAAGAATGGAACCGTTTCTGGTTGGAGGCGATACCGTCGACGATACAACCTACTCATCGTGCAGGCTTTCAAAACCACCGGAGAAGTTCGAAGCCGGTTTACAGAATTACGCCGGTGCGATCGGGCTGGCGGCAGCAGTTAAGTACCTGAAACGTGTCGGGCTGGAAAGGGTTGAAAAGCATGAAAAAACGCTTAACAGAATAATAACCGAGTCTCTCCTTCAACACGAACAGATCAGTGTTATCGGACCTGAAGACCCTGATAAGAGAGGTGGAATTTTTTCCTTCACAATAAAAGGAATCCATCCGCACGATATCTCGGCTTTTCTCGATGAGGAAAACATATTCATAAGATCGGGTGCCCACTGCGTGCATTCTTGGTTCAATTCCAGGGGAATCGAAGGTTCGGCAAGGGCTTCGTTCTATCTTTATAACACGAAGGAAGAGGCCGAAAAGTTCATCGAAGCCGTTGAAAAAATAATGAAGATTTTTGGATAGGGTTTTGTTTTTAGCGTATCTGTGTACAAGAACGTTTCTGAAGCCCGCCGTCTCCTGCAGGCTTTCAGAGAGTTTCGAAGGAATTATTTCTCTCTTCTTCGAGAACACGAAAAACGTCTCTGTAATCTTCAGGTCTTCTGAATCCGTTTGCCGCTATGAGATGGTTGGCTATATCACGCATGTTTTAATGCAAGTTCATCGCGATGTCTTCCTGACATCCAAGACTTCGAGAGCCTCGTTCGGATCGAGGATTTCCGATGCACCTCCGATTCTTGACAGTATGCAATCACCGAGACTTTCCGCCACCTCGTCTTCGAATCTCTTTTCGGTGAGGAGAACCACGGTGGGGCCAGTATCCACGGAAAAGTAAACCGGTACTCCGGATTCTCTGAGCTCGTAAACGGTCCTGATAACTTTCAGCGTTTCGGGCTCCCACAAAACGAGACCGTCAGAACTCATCGTGACCGAGTGGAGATGTATGGTATCTGTTTCGGCAAGGGAACCTATCGTTTTCCAGTTGCATCTCTCCACGGCTTCCAGAAGGGAGAATATTTTATCCTTTCTCATCAGCATCCATTCCTTGAAAAACGGGGATTTCGGTGCAGACCTGTGGGCAACTTCGGTTGTAAACGGTTTTCCGTCGATTCTGAGCCTCGACTCAACCGGAATCGTTATCAGTGAAAGCTTTTCAAACCTTCCTGAATCGAGTCTGACGGAGAAGGAGTTTGCGCTTTCTATTCCCGGGTAGGAAAGCCAGAGGGAGATTCCACCCGTGGCCGCTCTGCATCCGGAACCGGCAACGTATCTCGAAATCACGCTGACGAATCTGTGATTTTTCGAATACTCCGAACCGAGTGCGGCATCTATCGCTGCAAGCGCGAGCGCCGCAGATCCGGAGGCCGATGTTCCCAGGCCCTTTCCCTTCGGGGCGAAGTTTTTTGAGATCACTGTGGCGCGGGAACCCGAACCGAACATCTCTCTGAGGGTGTCGAGGAGCTGTATCACCCTTTCTCTGGCTCTTCCGGAAACCTCCTTCTCGTTAATTATTATCTTATCTTTTCCAGGTTCGTTATTCCACTCAACGTAGGTGACCGTGTACGCAGCGGAATTGTTCATCGAAACCGACGGAAGGAACGCTATCCTGTTTTCCCAGTCAGAAAGACCGTGGTATTTTAAAATCCCCTGTATCGGGTACGCTTTTGCTGCCGAAGCTCCTGAGAATTTTCTCTTCTCTGTTTCTGGAAATTCCTCTATTCTGTACTTCTTTTTCAATCTCTCTAAAATTTCGAAATGATGCTGTTTCATCGTCTCAGAGATATTTTCAAAACCTTCCGGGACCCGGGTCGGCTCGAAGTGATCCACGATCAAAATATGTAAAGGAAGCTTTAAAAGCCTTTCATTTTCTAGGCTCAAGACACCAATTTTATCGTAACGGATTATGGGGAGATTTTGCGAGCCATTTGAATAACGGAAATTAACTCGAGGTGGGCTTTACTTATTTGAAGACCCCTTTGCACATCACCGAAAGGTTTAAATATAACGGCGTTATAATAATTATTCGGTGGTGACTGTGGGTGAGCTAGTTTGTTGGACTCGAGGATAACGGCCGAACCGCGCAGGCTTACCTGCAGGACGGAGTTCTCACTATTTATATGGTAAACTCTAAAAAAGGTCTCATCCCGGCTCTCCACCTTCTCGAATGGTGTGCTTACCGTGGGTTGGATGTTTCCGAGATAAAAGTAGAGAGAGGCTGGAGGAAACCGGGCGTGGAAATAGTCCTTAACGGATATGAGCCCGATGAGACAAATACCAATACCATTTACGTTCCGAGAAAAGGGCTTCCGGCCCGGGAGATCCTGAAAACTTATTGGGAATATCTGAAAAATAACAGCGATGAATTTCCCTACAGAGTCTTGGTCAAGCGAACGGGAAACGGGAAGGGACCGTATGTTGAAAAAGGGTACGGTCCCGGGTCAAAATTCCACCTTCCAAAAATACCTGTAGAGTGAAAATTGAGGTGAAAAAATGGGTGGATATCTTTGCCTGGCTGGAAGAGACGTGGAAGAGGTACGGCGAAGAGTTTCAAGACTGGTTCTATTCCATTAGAGGAAAGTGGACACCGTTAGAGAAAATTGAAATAGATGGTATTCAGATTTACCTTAAAAGGGAGGATCTCCAGCCGGTAGGAGGGCTCAAGTACCGGACGGTAGCGGGACTTATCCATCTTCGTAGAGATGAACTTGAAGGTAAAACCGTTACGACCGCGACATCCGGAAACTTCGGAAAAGCGCTCGGATATCTGGCAAGAAAATTCGGATTTGATGTGGAGTTCTACGTCCTCAAAAAGAGAGTTGATCCCATCATCCGAAAGGTTTTTTCAAGAATGGGGGAGCTCGTGGAGGTCCCGGAGACCGGCTACTGCCCGTTGACCGGAAGGGATGGTGGACGCGCAATAACCAACGCGATGATCCAGGGTGAGCAACCAGGATATGTTTACCTCGATCAACACAATGACCCGAGGAACGCCTTCGGGCCTTTTCTCACAGGAGTAGAGATAGCTGAAGACATCGAGGAAGACGAAATCACCTTCGTTATGGGTGTCGGGACAACCGGAACGATTCGTGGAGTCACCGCAGGACTCAGGTATTCATTCGGGAAAGAAAGTCGATGTCGTGGCCGCGCTTCCCGAAAGTTCCAGGCAGATAGGTCTCAGAAACAGAGCCGGACAGGGAAGTTCAAAACTGTTCAAAGAGGTGGAGAGCACAGTGGAAATAGTAGAAGTACCGGACGCTGAAGCCTATGAATGGATGAAACGACTCTGGGAGCAAGGAATTCCTGGAGGACCGTCTTCCGGGACGAATCTGGCGGCCGCGAGCAAAATCGGCGAAAATCCTGTCGTCACACTCGTTCCGGACTCGAGGTGGAATTATCCTCCAGAATTCCTTGAGAAGATCGAAAGAGAAG
>JAADFI010000008.1 GCA_013152905.1 Microcaldota archaeon | reverse complement strand
CTGCGAGTGAAGGCTCCGGCCTTCCCTTTTTTATTTTTTATTACGTTGATTCTCATGAAAAGGGTAAGAGTGTGGAGAAACGGCAGGGTTTACGAAGGATTTCTCGTGTCGAAAAAAAACGGCATGTGTGTTCTCAAACTTAACAACGGTTATAATATAGGTCTGAAATACGACAGAATAAAAACTCTCGGGGAAATCGAGCGGCCCGAGGCGGATTCCTGGCTTGTATTCGGGAGAGACAAACCGGAGATAACATTGATAACGGCCGGCGGAACCATTCTTTCGCGGGTGGACTACAGAACCGGCGGTGTTTACGCACTTGAAAAACCAGAGGAGCTTCTTTTAAACGTACCCGAGCTCTCGGAGTTCGTTAATGTAATCGATGTAATTAAACCGTTTGAAAAAATGTCCGAGGATATGGACTGGAAGGACTGGGAAATGCTCGGAAAATTCTGTGAAAGGGCGCTGAAAAAATCCAGAGGAATCGTGGTTGCACACGGTACGGATACCATGGGTTTTACATCCGCAGCACTTTCCTTCTTTTTTGAATCCCTCTCCGGACCGATCGTTCTCACAGGAGCGCAGAGATCGACAGACAGGGGAAGCTCCGACGGATTCATGAACCTGATCTGCTCATCGATCGCGGCCACGACCGATATTTCGGAAGTTACGGTATGCATGCACGAAAACATAAGCGATTCGGCGTGCCTTCTTCACAGGGGAACCAAGGTAAGGAAGATGCATTCATCGAGAAGGGATGCGTTTAAATCCGTGAACCAGAAGCCGATTGCAAGAATATATCCCGACGGAAAGGTGGAGATTCTTTCCGACTACGCACGTCCGGGAAAAACGGTTGCCGATTTCAGATACGATGAGAGGGTTGCGCTTATCAAGATATATCCTGGAAGTGAACCGGGTGTAATCGATTTTCTTCTCGAAAAGGGTTACCGCGGTTTCGTTCTGGAAGCCACAGGCCTCGGGCACGTTCCGGTGAATGCGAGAAAGTCGTGGATCCCTACTCTGAAGAAGGTGTGCCCGGATGTTCCTGTGGTGATAACCACCCAGACACTTTACGGAAGGGTGCATCCCCATGTTTACTCCAATCTCAGGGTGCTTTTCGAGACCGGCACAATACCCGGGGGCGATATGCTCCCGGAAACCGCCTACGTCAAACTCGGCATCGTGCTCGGAAGGACGAGAAACATTGAAAAGGTAAAAAACCTTATGACAACCAACATGCGCGGAGAGCTCACGGAAAGGAGTGTGATAGAATGAACTACGAGAACATCGGTTTCAAATGCGGCCTGGAAGTTCACGTAAGACTGGATACAGGAAGAAAACTTTTCTGCTCGTGTCCGCCGAAATTGTCTAAAACCGAACCTTCCGGAAGTTTTTTCAGAAAGCTCAGGGCAGTTGCAGGCGAAACAGGTACAAAGGATGTGGCCGCGGTATTCGAATACCTGAAAAACAAGAAGTACACGTACCTCTTTTTTGAAAAAGAATCTTGCCTAGTTGAGGCGGATGAAGAGCCGATACACGAAATCGACAGAAAAAGCGTGGAGGCCGCCCTTAAAGTAGCGACATTACTTAACTGCGATATACCGGATGAAATTCATGTTATGAGAAAAACCGTTATAGACGGGTCCGCAACTTCGGGTTTTCAGAGAACCGCTCTCGTGGGTCTGAACGGATACATCGAAACCTCTACCGGAAAAGTCGGTATAACATCTGTCTGCCTCGAAGAAGAATCCGCAGGAATAGTCTCGAAAACCGATACCGAAACCGTGTTCAGGCTCGACAGACTCGGAATACCGCTCATAGAAATCTCGACCGCGCCCGAGATAAAGAATCCGGACCATGCAGAAGAGGTCGCGAGGAAGCTGTATGACATCGTAAGAGCTACCGGCATGGCGCAGAGAGGTATAGGTGTGGTCAGGCAGGATGTAAACCTGTCTATCAGCGGTTCTGCAAGGGTTGAAATAAAAGGTGTTCAGGAACTCGATCTTCTTAAAAAAGTGATAGAAAACGAGGTGCAGAGAATTCTTGCGGAAAAACCGCAGGCACCGGAAACCAGATATGCAAAACCGGATGGCACAACAGAATTCATGAGGCCCCTTCCAGGGAGTGAAAGAATGTACCCGGAAACCGATATACCTCCGCTCAGACCGTGGAAGGTCGAAAAACCCGAAACCATAGAGGAGAGGATAAAGAAGCTTGAAAGAACGATTCCCCGTCAGCTCGCCGAACAGGTGGTTAAATCAGGGAAATTTGAACTCTTCGACAAACTTGCGAAATACCACGACCCGACCGTGCTTGCGGAGGTTCTAACATCTCATCTCAGAGAACTCTCCAGGCGCGGACTGGAGCCGGAATCAGAAAAGCTGGTTGCTGTGCTTGAAAGAACCTCGGGATTTCCGAGAAAATGCGTGAAAAACGCGGTTGAACTCGTCGCAAAAGGTTTTAGCGTGGACAAAGCGGTTTCCATGTCGAAACCGGTAACAGGGAAGGAGCTCGAAAAAATAATCAGAGAAGCGATGAACAGAGGCGCGAAAAACGTATTCGCCGAGGTAATGAAGAACACCGGCGGACTTGCCGACCCGGAAGAGGTGAAGAAGATCATCTCCCGAATCTCCGCTGCCTCTTCCTGAACTCTCTCAGTATTCTTACAAGGTCTCTTCTTTCGAACTCAGGCCACATTTTTCTGAGGAAGAATAATTCCGAGTACGCACACTGCCAGAGAAGAAAGTTGCTCAGTCTTTTCTCACCGCCGGTTCTTATTATTATGTCCGGGTATGGAACATCCCATGAAAGGAACGATCTAAACCTCTCCTCGTTTATGTCTTCCGGCCCGATTTCATTCCTTTTCACGGCTTCGGCTATTCTTTTTGCAGCATCCGTGATTTCCTGCTGACCCCCGTAAGCCATCGCAAGATTAAGGTAATAGCTCGTATAGTTTTCGGTCATTTTTTCAACCCTTTCTATGAGATTTCTAAGTTTTTCGGGAAGAACGGACCTTCTACCGATAACTTTTATTCTTATCTCATGTTCGTGTACCTCGCTCGAAGGATCCAGAATGGATTCGAATTCCCGCGTAAAAATTTTATAAAGATATTCCAGCTCCCTTTTCGGTCTTTTATTTATGTTCTCCAGGGAAAGTGAATAAAGTGTAAGATATTTTACTCCAAGGTCGCGGCACCATCCCAGAAGTTTTCTCACCTTTTCGGCTCCCCATTCATGACCCTTCCACGGCTTTTCCATAAGCCGTCTTGCAAATCTTCTGTTTCCGTCCAGAATTATGGCAACATGAAGTTCCCCCATCACTTTATAACTTCTGCGGCAAATATTTAAATCTTATCGAATTAATCTTTTTTGATGTTCGAATCCGTAAAACTCGCTGCGGCTCTTATCGGAAGCTCGATATGTGCGCTGTACGATTTAAAAACCAGCAACATGCTCGATGCTCTTGCGATAGCCATGATCATTTTAGGCATAGGAATACATACATACGAATCGATCGTAACCGTTTCCGTTGAACCGCTTCTCTCGGCTGTTACCGTCGGCCTTTCCTTTCTTGCTTTCGGTCTTTTCATGTACTACCGCGGCTACTGGGGCGGTGGTGACGGTGAACTTCTCGTGGCCATAGGAGTTCTCCTTCCCGGCGGGCTCACGGGAGATCCACTGTTTTCATTAAATTTCTTTATTAACACATTTATCGTTGGCGGGATATACTCAATACTGTATTCCTTTATAGTTACACGAAAAAACAAAAAAGTAAAGAGAGAATTTCTTAAATCGGTCTCGGAGGACAGATACTATTTGCTGTTCTTTGCTTTCTCGTCCGTGCTGCTTTTTTCTGTTCTTTCGATATTCTCAAACAATCCTGTAGGGATAGTTCTCGGTCTCCTTCTTGCATCCATGCCGCTTGTATTCAAGTACGCGAGAGCTGTCGAAAGACACGGGTTTTACAGGAGGATAAGAACCGAAGATCTGAAGGAAGGTGATGTAATAGGAGAGGATGTCCCGGAGGCGGGTGTTAAAATGGATGTTATAAGAGGGCTCACGAAACACGAAGTGAACGCGATAAAAAAAGTCAGAAAATTTGTGATTATAAGAGAAGGCGTAAGATACGGTCCGGTTTTTCCGCTTGCACTCGTTGTCTCGCTCCTCGGGTTTTCGCCGTTTTATTTCATATAACTTTTAAAAATGTAATAGTATGAGACCACAAGAACGAAAATTATAAGAATTATGAAAAAATCAAATAGTCTGTAAAAGCCGTTGACGAACTCGAATCCCTGGATTTCTTTCACGAGCTCTATCGCTCTGGAAAGAATTATTATGAAAGGTATCAAAAAAACCCACTTCCAAAAGCTCTCGAATTTCTCGTATTTCAAATTAAAAATCGAGCCGAGCATCTTCTTTTTAACCGCTTCCCTGGTCAGTCTTAAAGAAAGGAAAATAAAAACTATCGAAAGTAGTGCAAAACCTATTGAAGCATAAACCAGCACAAGCTCGGCAGGATGTATCATAAAAATTATTTAAGATGGGATTTATATAAAATTTTATGGAACGGATTTCTACGGGCATACCGGGTCTGGATGAAATCATAGAGGGTGGTATACCAAAAGGCTTTCTCATACTTCTTTCAGGTGGTCCCGGAACGGGAAAGACCATATTCGGTTTAAAGTTCATATACGAGGGTGCGAAAGCCGGTGAAAAGGGTATTTTTGTATCGCTGGAGGAAGACCCTGAACAGATACTGAAAAACACCGAGAGATTCGGGTGGGACATAAAAAAACTTATGAAGACCGGAAAAATGGATATCGTGAGGATGGATGTTTACGATTTCTCAACGCTTAGAGCAAAGATAGAAGAAGCTATACTCAAACTCGGAGCCGAGAGAATAGTCATAGACCCGGCAACGATAATAGGCATGTATCTCGAAAAGCCAATAGAAATCAGAAAAGGCCTGGTCGAACTCACCTCACGACTCAAGAAAACCGGCGTGACCTCGATAATTTCGTGTGAAATACCGGAAGGCTCGGATGCGGTTTCGCCGTTCGGTGTCGAAGAATTTCTTGCGGACGGGATAATCGTGCTTAAAAGAATGATGGAAGGGAACATGTACACACGGGTTCTCACGGTACTCAAAATGAGGGGCACGGATCACTCGACAAAACTACATCCGCTAAAAATAGGAAACCACGGAATCGAGGTTTATGCACGGGAAGAAGTCTTCCTCTAAGAGAGTAGCTTTCTTATTTTTTCGCTTATTCTACCGAGCTCGAGCATTATCAGGCCCATGTTTGCCTCGTGCGGAACCAGAACAACGATTATTCCGTTTTCGCCCGTGGAACAGGTAACTATTTTACCCCCTTTTGCCTCGACTATCGCCTGATGCAGATTTCCTATTTTGAGTTCGTTCGCAACTCTTTCGGATGTACCGAAAAGTGAGGCGGCCATGGCAGCAATGAGGTTCGGATCAACGTCCTCGGGAAGAAGGGATGTCATAAGCAAACCTTCATTTGTCACAAGAGCTGCACCGAGCACTCCCGTGGATTCTATGAACTCTTCAAGAGCCTTCCTCAGGTCCTTCTCTGAAACCATCTTCTATCTCCCTCCTCACCTCTTCAGCAACAGAATCAAGTATTTCTTTGACCTTTTCTATTTCAACACGGGGTCCGCCAACAGCGGCAAGGATAACCTTGCCTGCATCTTTTGAAACCACCGTGGCTTTTTCGGTCGAGATAACAGTGTATTCAGGTTCGCCGAGACCTGTGTGGCTGGAAACGTTGGAACTCGTTGCAACAACTGCTGCAGCCATCGCTGCAAGAATCTCACTATTCACATCTTCCGGGAGCTGCGAAACAACGACCAAACCGTCTTTAGTTAACACCATACCACCGAGTTCGTATTCTTTTAATGTCTCGAGTATCCTCCCCAGTTTCTTCTGTTTCATAATTACACTTTCTTTATATATAGTTTATTCGATCTCCTTTTTTATCTTTTCTGCTGCTTTGGACATCTCGAGAAGTACAAGACCGAGATTGGCTGAAGGTGAAACCAAACACGAAAGAATCGCTATTTTTCCGACGTTTATCGAAATCAGCTTTCCGTTTTCGCTATCAACTATCACCTGTTTCAATTTTCCCTGCTCTATTTCCTTCGAAATCGTCTGTGCGGTACCGACTATCGTCGCGGTCATGGCCGCAAGGCTTCTGCCGTCCATCCCGTGAACGAGCCTGCTGTGAATCAATAAACCGTCCACCCTTGCTATCAGGCTCGCCTTTATGTCCGGCGATGTCTCGTTCAGTTCTTTAAGTATTCTATCAAGAGCTTCTTTCTTTCCCATGCTCACCACCTTTTAGTATAAGTTTAAACAGAGTTTCCAGCGCTTCTCGTAGTCCTTTGTTCTGCGTCGCAACCGCAGGAATCACGGGAACTTCATCCGGGACACCCAGAAGTTTTCTTATCTCATCGACGCTGAGAGCCTCGGGTAGATCCTGTTTGTTAGCAACCACCACATACGGTATACCATAACCCTTGACCTTTGAGAGCATGTTTTTTGCCCTTGGGAAAGACTCCGGAAGGGTAGAGTCCACAACAAGAATAACACCGAATACATCCTTCGCAAGTATGGAAAGTATGAAATCGAATCTTTCCTGTCCCGGAGTACCGAAAAGCTCGCAGGAAAACCCGCCATGTTCTATGTATCCGTGGTCCAAAGCTATTGTTGTCCCGAATCTGTTAACGGAAACCGATCTGTCACTTAGCTGCTTAACTATCGTAGTTTTTCCTGCATGATACGGGCCGGTCACAAGTATTTTCGGAACGTATATATTTATTCCACCGGGCTTCGCAATTTTAAACGGTATCGCCTTTCCTTCTATGTAAAGATAGTTCCTGAGAATGACTTTTTCTTCTATGCTTTTGAATTCCACGACCTCATCAAAACTCTTTCTCAGCTTTTCCACGAGTTCTTCAGGATAAAGCCAGTTTGTAAAAATACACACCACAGAGGACTCCGAATTTATCATTTTGACGAGTTCAAGCACTTTTTCTTCGCCGAGAAGATCTATCAGATTCGAAATTTCATCCACAACAACCGTCTTTTTTCCAGAAAGCTCGGCAAGTGCGTTCTCGAACGAACCTTTAACCTCCTCGAAGTTCCTTGGATCGCAGGAAAACTTTTCCGAAGCCTCGGATTTCATTACTTTTGAAAACCCGTCGAGAAAAAGGAGCTTCCCCTCTTCCTCGAATTTTTCGACATCCCACATGTATTCCTTCATCCCCTCTCTAACGGACTCAGGAGGTTTGTTAAAAACGGCGTATATACCTGAGTCGCCGTTCTCGAGACTTGAAAAAAGAACCTGCTGGGCAAAAGCCGGAACATCTATACCCGGAGAGGAGAAAAACAGGATTTTTCTGTTTTTTTCAAGTCTTCCCGAAAGCAGCCTATCCAGCTTTTCTATACCGGTTGTAATTCCTGTCATTATTTAATAAATGGTTCGGGTACAATAAAAAGGTTTCCACTTTACTTCAGCAGAACGAAAGCCGATAAACCCATCAATTTCTATTGGCTCAAAAACGGACTAAAAATTTCATGAGGTTGTTTCCGCTAAGGATTGAATTAAAAGGAGATTTGTAGATCCTTTAAAAGGTGTTCGTAGTCTGTAGAAGTTTATCTAGTAAATAATTGAATTATCTTCGGACTTATTTTCCATTTGTTTCTTAAAGATTGTATACCTTTCATAAAGCGTGATTTTTGAACCATTTTTATTTTTCCATCCCATGGATCATATAATTTTACAAAATCATTACCAAAAGAAATTAAAATTATAAAATGCGGAAAGTGGTAAACATGACCTATATAAAATTGATCTATATAAACTATTATGAAAGATCTGTTTAAAAGTGTTTTTAATAATTTAGCATTTATTTTTTCGTTAATAAGTTCCAGACCTTTTGGGAGTTTAAGTTTATTTAATTGATTGAAAAAATTTTTAAACTCAATAAAAACATTAGACTGAATCCCGTATTTTTTTACAACATATGCCACCTGACCAATTGCATAATCCAGTTTTGTAAACTTAAGTCCTTCAACTAAAATTTTTAACTCTTCTTTTTCAAAATTGATATTTTTTCTTTCTGAAGAAAGTAAGGCTAATAAACATATCGGTAAGCAGGTTTCACAGGTATTTTGTTTAATTAACTTAAACTTTTTCATAACAATGATTGTTGCAAATTATGCATTTAAATCTTTTACACTTTTTTTACTACTTTATTTAGAAAGGACTCTTACAAATATCTTTCTAATTCTTTGTTATCCATCTCTTTTATAAATCTTTCAAGTTTAACAACCCTATCATTTAATGCAAACCATGGTATTTTTCTTCTATGTTCTTGGTTTTTTATTCGCCGATATACTTTCTTAACAAATTTTAAAGAATGTCCAAACATTTTCGATACAACAATAGGATCTAATTTTTTATCATATAAAGAGTAAAGGACAGGATCTAATACATTATAAACATCTCTTGAAGTATAATTATCGGTTATTTCACCGAAATAATTTTTTATTTTATTGCTTCCAAATGTTGAATTAATGGGATCTCTTGCAATCACAAATTCTGGGACTCCTATTATTTCTGCTATATCATAAACTTGACTTTTGTAAAAATCTACTAAAGGAAGGCATTCACAACCGCCGCCGATTACAAATTCTCCAAGAACTATTTCCGTTCCGTTTGTTGAATCTATTGCACAATGCCCAGACTTATCTGCAACTTCTAATGTTATAAGATCTATAAGTCTTGTAGCTAACTCTCCACTGTAGATTTTTTCTTCACCTAAAGAGTATACTATTTCATCAGTTAAGGAATCTATTCCTTTTAGTACTGATGTAAAGTCTTTTTCATACGTTCTTATTGAAATATCATGAAATTCCTTCTCTATTTCTTTAGCAAACTTACGACCAAAGTAGTAATCTTCATCACTTA
>JAADFI010000007.1 GCA_013152905.1 Microcaldota archaeon | reverse complement strand
TATGAGATGTCCGGAATGCGGTTCGGACAGAATAAGCGCGAGAAGAATGGAGATGATCTGCCTCGAGTGCGGCCTGGTTGTGGACGAAAGACTATTCCTGTAGCGCGTTCGGAAGGTCGTCCAGCGATACCGTGCTCTCCTTCCCGTTTATCATATTCCTGACTACCGCCTGACCCTTTTCGAGCTCTTTTTTACCCAAGATCACGACTGTGCATGCCCCGGTGCGATCGGCGTATTCCATCTGCTTTTTCAGATTCCTTCCGCAAACCTCGTACTCGCACGGAATCCCGGCCGATCTGAGTTTCGCGCACACATCAATCGCCTTTTCCGCAAGCTCCGTATCCGTAACGGCAACGAAGATTCTTCTTCTTTCCACGCTATCCTTTAGAGCTTCGAAAACCCGTGTTACACCTATGGACATGCCTGTGGCCGGTTCGGGCCTGCCGAAGATCCCGATGAGCGAATCGTACCTTCCGCCGCCGCCGAAGGAAACACCTTCACCCGCATCTATTTCAAAAACCAGCGAGGTGTAGTATTCGAGTCCTCTGACTAGGGAAAGGTCGAGAACGGCCGGAATATCGTACCGTCTGCAAAGTGAAAAGAATTCCAGAATTTCCTGCTTACCCTCACCTTTCAACTGGGAAAGAATTTTTTCCGGCTCGCCGCGAAGGGAGATCAACCTCATCACACTTTCGGCATTGCATACCCCGGAAAGCTCGTCCCTAACTTTTTCAGGACCTATTTTATCGAGCTTATCGATTATACGGAAAACCGTACGAACATCGTCTGTAAACACCCTGACCGCGGATTCTATCAGTTTTCTGTTGTTCACTCTCACCCTGAACCCGCTGAAACCTATTTCTCTTAGAGCCTGACAGACGGCTCCAACGCATTCAACGTCTGCAAAGACAGATTCGGAACCGACTATATCCACATCAGCCTGCCAGAACTCCCTTTTTCTCATTCTCTGCGGGTTGTCGTATCTCCATACCCTTCCTATACAGTATCTCCGTATTGGTCTTTTCAGATCGGGGTGAGCCGCGGCTATTCTGGCAAGAGGCATGGTGTGATCGAATCTGAGCGCTATTTCCCTTCCGGACTTATCCTCAAACCAGTAGATTTCATCCTTAACAGCCTCACCGAGACCACCTTTCGCGGAAAGAACTTCGAATCTCTCCAGAGCCGGTGTGACGAACGGCCGGAACCCGAAGCGGATGAAAACGTTTCTTATACGTTCCATTATCCATTCGAGTTTTTCGGCATCCTCGAACAGGTAATCGGTCATTCCTTTCGGAGGTTTAAGCATATTCAGATATTGATTTAAAAAGATTTAAAAATTCAGAAAGAAATTTTATCAGGTCCCGGTAGCTCAGCCTGGATAGAGCACCTGCCTCCTAAGCAGGGTGTCGCGGGTTCAAAGATTCGGAAGTCCCGTCCGGGACACCAAAGGTGTGAAAATGAAGCTGAAAACCGCTCTCCTGGCCACGTTGGTTTCCCTGGTCGTTGTACTTGCAATGCCGGAGTCCGAACCGGAAGGCTACGTTCCGGCGAACGTCCTTGATGTGAGGGAAAACACCATAATAATCGGAAACAACTGCACGGCCATAGTTGCCGAAACGTCTCCGGAGAGGGCTTACAACATTCTGCTCGGAATGGAAAAAATAGTTCCGGAGAGACCGACGACGCACGATACCATCGCCCAGATACTGAAAAGCTTTAACATAACCGTTCTGAGACTCACGCTCGATTCGTACGACGGCAGATACTATTATTCGAGCCTTTACCTCTCTGGCGGTAGAAAAATTCTCAGGCTCGATGTCATGCCTTCCGACGGGATAGCAATAGCACTGAGAACGGGCGCGGAAATCCTGATAAACAGCACGCTTCTGAAAGAGGTCGGTGTAACTATCTGCTGAGTTCGGCCACCGCTTTTTCTATTCTTTCAACCGCCTTTTCTATAAGCTCCATTCTGGTCGCGTACGAGAAACGTACAAATCCCTCACCGTGGTGTCCGAACTCGGTTCCCGGAACGCATGCAACGCCTCTTTTCAGGAGAAACTCGCAGAATTCAAGGCTTTTCATTCCGAAATCTATCTTCGGGAAGAGGTAGAACGCACCCTCGGGTTCGTGACATTCGAACCCGTCGATGGAAGAGATTTCTCTGTACAGATATTTCCTCCTTCTGTCGTATCTTTCAACGATTTTTCTGACCTCATCATCTCCGAGCTCGAGAGCAGCAAGCGCCGCGACCTGCGAAACTGTCGGAGAACACAGCGTGGTGTACGGATGTATTTTCACCATCGCCTTTATTATTTCTTCCGGGCCGGAGGCATAACCTATTCTGAATCCCGGCATACCGTATGCCTTTGAAAACGTATGGAACGTGACCGTCCTTTCCTCCATTCCGTTAAGGCTCGCAAAGGAAACGTGCCTGCCCCTGTAGACGAAGTCCTCGTAGGCCTCATCCGAGAAAACCAGAATATCGTGCTCCACAACAACATCGGCTATTTCCTCCAGGGTTTTCCTGTCGAACACCGTTCCGGTAGGATTCGAAGGCGTGTTTATTATCAGAACTATCGTCCTCCTCGGATTCACTATGGATCTCCTCACACCCTCCGCCGTGAATCGGAATCCGTTTTCGAACTCCAGCTTCACAGGAACAGGCGAACCGTTTAAAAGCTCGACACACGGCCTGTAGGCGAGAAAGCCAGGATCCGGGATGAGGACGTGCTCGCCCGGATCGATTGTTGCCATGAGCCCTAGGAAAATAGCCTCCTGGCTACCACAGGTAACGATTATCTGCTCGGGTGAAACGTTTATTCCGTTCTTCTTCTCGAGTTTTCTGCAGAGGGCCTCCAAAAGCTCGGATCTTCCCTGAGAAGGCGAATAATGCGTGTAACCCCTGTCAAGCATTTCCTTTGCTTTTTCTATAATCGATGGGTGCGGCTCGAAATCCGGTTCGCCTGGACCGAGTGAAATTATCTCGGGATTTTCCTCGGCTATTTTTAAAAGTTTCACGATGGTTGCCCCGGGAAGCTCGCTTTCCCTCTCGGAGATATAGCTTTTGACCTTGGGCATGGTAATTAATTTCTCACGGATTTATTTATTCCTTTCCCAGGGGAATTCTCCGCGACTTCGGAATCATGTTCTTTATCTTTTCGACCGATGCCCTGCCGACGCCTATGATATCTCCGCGGTACCTGAAAACAACGTATCCGGATGCACCGAAACGGTTTGGTATGTCGAAACCTTTCAGAAGCCTTTCGAGCTCCTCATCGTTCACATCCACAACCGATTTTTTTATGAACTTCGCGAAAAACTGAACCCCGGCGGTGGTTGGTTTGAACGGATTCGCCCTTCTCAGTATTCCGAGACCCACAGTCTCGGCTTCGAGTCGCTGAATATCCACTTTTTCAATCTTTCCGGTTATCCATATTTTTTCACCCGAAGCAAGGTAAACGTACTTTTCCAGTTCTTCGACGGGTATACCGAAGAGCGAGTTCAGGTAATCTATCACGGCTTTTCTCTTTCTTCCGTGAAGCACCTTCATTCTCTCACCAATTTTGCAACGAAAAACGCCTGGGTATCGTTATCCTGCGGGTATATTCTCACCGTGTCCTCCAGGGACGGATCGAACTCGCGCTTTTCCCATTTAATCAGCCCGGGTCTCGTCACCGCGGGGATTTTTATTTTTTCGATCCTGAGGTCCCTGTGCCTTCTGAGAACGGTATCGACAACCATCTCGTTTTCCTCGGGCGCGAGCGTGCAGGTCGAGTAAACTATTTCACCTCCGTGTTTGACGCACCGAACAGCAGAATCCAGCAGGGAGATCTGTAGCCTGGACATTCTTTTAACGAGTCTGGGACTCCATCGGTTGAGAACACCCCAGTCCTTTCTTATACTTCCTTCGGACGAGCAGGGTGCGTCCAGGAGAACGCGGTCAAAGACGCCGGGGTATTTTTTCCAGAGAAATCTGCCGTCCCTCATTATAACCGCAACGTTTATGACGCCGAGTTTTTCCATGTTAAACCTCAGCGATTTTATTCTTTTGACGCTCACATCGTTTGCCAGAATGAGACCCGTGTTGTTCATCATCTCGGCCATCTGCCCGGTTTTCGAACCCGGAGCGGCTGCCATGTCAAGTATCAGCTCATCCTCACGCGGCGCCAGAACGATCGGAGGAATCATGGAAGCGGCTTCCTGGACGTAGATGTACCCCAGGATATGTTCCAGGGTATACCCTATCAGACCTTCTTTTTGTCGAACCCAAAAACCGCTTTCGGTCCACGGAATTTTCTCGAGCAAAATTCCCCTTTCTTCGAGACGCCTGAGACATTCCGAAACATCGATTTTAAGCGTGTTCACCCTTATACTCTTTTTCAGCGGCTTCGACATGTATTCCAGGAATTTCTCGGTTTCATCGCCGAGAATCTTTCTGTACCTCTCAACGAATTTTTCCGGAAACACAGAACCACCCGAGCGTTTTCTGTGAAAGGAGCCTGCTTTTTCTTTTAATAACTTCCATCGGCGTTTTTATCCTTTTTCCGATAACATCGAGAGCTTCCCGGATATCCTGAAATCTTTCGGGTTTCTTGGTGAAAGCCTGTCTTATGCTTTCGCGCACCTGCCACACACCGACCGGAAGAACGTATTTTTCGGATATCTCCCTTATAACGAGGACGGAAGCCTGCCGTCTTACCTTTCTCAGAAATTCGGTGACAGCAAACTTTGCAGCGTAGTAGCCACCGCCTTCTTCGGATGCATAGTTCGTTCTTCCGCGGAAGCCCTCGAACTCGGAAACCACCTCGGGGCCGGGAAACCAGGATTCGATCACTTCGAGCGACCAGTTTCCGGGCATAAGAATTATTTCGTAACGGTTTCCGAGATATTCCGTACTGTAAACCAGAATATCATCGAACCATGGCCTGTGCTTCACGAACGAAAGATTTATTTTCGATAGAATCTCGTCGACCGCTGTTATGGACCATCTCGTGGGAACCATTTTTTTCCTCTCGCCGAGAACACCGGCCGAAAGCAGGTTCTGAATGTAGTACGGATCGAATCTGGGGTACAGCATGCGTACGGCTTCTTCGGCCTTGATTCCAACCGAGTTTTCTACCTTCCTTGGTATCTTCGGGTTACCACAGAGGGAAATTCTTGTTGCCTGTCCTCTCGGTCCCATTGGCTGGAGGTAATCAGAAAACGACATACCGCGCGGGTTTTTTCTGAAGAGTATTTCAACATCCACGGGCCTCGCGGAAAGCGCTATCTCGGCGAGAATCTGAGGTGGATTTTTCACGTTTTTTCTGAATCCACCGGAAACACAGAACGCTCTTAATTTTATTATCTCCGTGAGACCGAGACCGAAGAGTTCGGTCGGCGACCTTTCCGTTCCGCGGAGGGAAACGTTTGAAGCAGAAAAAACATCCGGATAGCCGCTCCTTCCGATGAAAACACTAGAGGAAGGACCGAAAACCTCGTTTCCGATTCTCGTCTCTCTGGAGAGTCTGTATATCTCCCTGAAAGGACAGGGTTCTCCGCACAGGGATTTTCCCTTACATCTGCGGCATATAGGCTTGAGAATACCCGGCATCATTATGGTGCAGGGGAAGGGATTTGAACCCTCGCAGGCTCTACGCCACAGGAGCCTCAGTCCTGCCCCTTTGGCCAGGCTTGGGTACCCCTGCTCTCTATTTTATTTGAGCAGGTAGGTTTAAAAATTTTTTTGAAAATTTTAAGTCGGCTGGATTTCTTTCACCTGCCAGCCAGAAATTCTTTGAATTTTCCCATGAATCTGTCGCTGAGAAGAAGAACGACTCCTATGCCTACATAGTCATACCGGTTCTGAATCAACCCAAGGGTTATGAGGATAACCCCTATGGTTTTTATCATAGTATCACGGATATTTTTAAGGGCTAAAAGCATATATTTAAAGGTTATTTTAATCCCTTAAAGGTGGTGAAAAATGAAAAAAATCACGCGAACACTGTCGGGTGTGACCCCGGTAGCCGTGATGATGAAGCCGCATCCCTGTCCGCATGGCAGATGCATCTACTGTCCTTCGATAAATTCGCCGAACAGCTATACCGAAAAATCACCGGTTGTTTTACGGGCAAAGAGAAACGAATACGACCCGGTCAAACAGATTATGGGAAGACACAAAGTCCTCGAGATGTGCGGACACCCGACGCAGAAAAACGAAATAATCATCATGGGTGGCACTTTTTTCGGCTATCCAAAGGATTACAGGAAAAAATTCGTTAAATCCTGTTTCGATGCGCTTAACGGTTTTGTTTCGGCTTCACTGGAAGAAGCGAAAAAATTCAACGAAACTGCCGAGAAAAGGTGCGTCGGCCTATGCATAGAAACAAGACCGGACATGTGCGGCCCAAATGAAATAAACGAAGCCTTGGAACTCGGCTGCACGAGAATAGAACTCGGTGTACAGACTCTGGACAACGAAGTTTACAAAAAAGTCGAGCGGGGTCATAGTGTAAAGGATGTCGTGAAAGCCACGCAGCTATTAAAGGATTCCGCTTTCAAGGTTTATTACCACATGATGCCCGGGCTGTTTTCCGACTTCGAAAGAGACGTGAAAATGTTCAGAAAACTTTTTTCCGATGCAGATTTCAGACCGGACGGCCTCAAGATATATCCGGTCGTTGTTGTGAAGGGAACGAAACTTGAAGAGCTTTACAGAAATGGCGAATACGAACCGTACACCACAGAGGAAGTCGTGGAACTTCTCGTAAAACTCAAATCGCTGGTTCCGAAGTATGTGAGAATCGCAAGAATCATGAGGGATATACCAAAAGAATACATCGTAGCCGGAACTCCACATTCACACCTCAGGGATGAAGTGAAAAGAAGAATGAACGAACTCGGGCTGAAATGCAGATGTATTCGATGCAGAGAAGTCGGTTTTTTCGTGAAGAAAGGTGGAAAGATAGATGAAAAAGCGATAGATCTCTGTAGACTAGACTATAGAGCCTCCGGCGGTAGGGAAATATTTCTCTCATACGAAGACACGGAAAACGATGTTCTGATATCCTTGCTGAGGCTAAGAATTCCCTTTAAACCGTTCAGACCGGAGATAGACGGAGAAACCGCTTTGATCCGTGAAATGCACACCTACGGCCCGCAGGTTCCGATAAACAAAAGATCCCACGGGTTCCAGCACAGGGGATACGGTTCACTTCTTCTAAAAGAGGCGGAAAGAATCGCGAAGGAAGAATTCGGCTGCAGAAAAACGATTGTGATTTCGGGTGTGGGTGTGAGAAGATATTTTTACAAACACGGATACGAACCGTGCGGGCCTTATGTTTGTAAAATACTCTGAGCCAGGTCTTTGAGAGTCATTTTTCTTTCCCTGGTTTCCGTTACAATCTCTTCCATGAGTAACCGACTCCCGTGCTGGAGGAGATTCTTGTAGGTTGTTATTATACGCCTCACGTTTTCTACAGCTTCAGACGGGTCTCGCGTGTAAGCTTCCATCTCAATTTCGTAACTCCCTGGAGGTCTGTCCGTGAGTTCGATGTGGTACGGGCTCCATCGGTTTTCATCCCTTGCTTTTCTGAGTTCCTCCAGCGAGAGAGGTTTTCTCGTCTCCCACGTTTCCCTTTTCACAACCTCGAATATTCCGTATTGATTACATAATTCAATAACGGTAGAAATATCACCAACTTCGGTTTCACCACCCGGTAATTCGATAACGTAAGTTTCTCTAATTAATTTCTGATCCATAAGTACCCTTTATAGAGAAAAACTTAAATACTTTTGGTGCTCCCGCCGGGAAACACAGATGGAAGGTGACGAAGTCGCCTTCGCACCGTTTGAACCCGGGTCTACGGCTCGAGAGGCCGTTATCCTTGACCGGACTAGACGACGGGAGCCTGGAAATTAATTGGTGGTTTTATTTTTTAAATTATTTCCCTTATTTCACCGAGAACCCGCGGAACATCGATTTTAACCTCGTTCCACAGCGTGTATCTCTCAGGTCTGATTTTTCTGAGGCATTCAAACTCAGCCGTCACTTTCGGGTCACCGAGAATCTCCCTGATACGACCGATGACGTTTCTCTTTCTGTAAACATCCACCATCCATTCAAAAATTTCTCCTGACGGGAGCGGCGAGTCCAGTTCGATCTCCCTGTAACAGTATGCGGAAAGAAGCGTGCCGATGCCCACAAGCTCACCGTGCAGGTAGTTCGCCGCACAGCATTTCTCGAACTCGTGCTCGCTTCCGGAACAGTACCTCGAACCGTTTTTCATGGCGAGACCGTGCGAAAGTATGGCTTTCTCCAGATCAACAAGGGATCTCATTTTCACAACCTTAAGCACACCCAAAGCGGAGAGGGAAAGCGCCTCCTGATCTATCTTTTCACCTGTTTTCTCGGAAGCGAGAAAAACGTCCTCTATCGCGGTCACGCTACCGAGAACATCGAGAATACCCGAAACCACGAATCTTTCGTTTTTCCAGAGAAAGACCGGTATAATGACCTGGGACGGGAACTTACAGCTAAAGCTTTTTTTAACGCCGTTTTCCAGAAGCGAGGCGTTCGGCGATATCAGACCATTGTGCGACGGTGCGGTCGGCACGAGCACAAGCTTTTTTTCCATGTCAGAGGCTATTTTTTTGGCAACGTCGAGCGATCTCCCGCCGCCGAAGCCTATAATTTTTTTCGCCCTCAACCTGAAGGCAGCTTTTTTGCCCAGGGACACGTTCTCCACGGTCTCGCCGGATATTTTGAAAACTCTTTCTATTCCGGCGTTTTCGAGATAATTTCCGGCGAATCCTGTATCAGTGATGAACAGCGAATCCCTTTCAAGGTCGCGGAGAAGTTTCAGAAATCTTTTTTCCGAGGTTCTCGTCCTTATTCGGATACCTTCCCTTTTCAGTCCTGTCCGGAGTGCACTTTCCGGTGCCGAGAGTTTTTCAAAAATCCCTTCCAGATCGATCACCTTGGTGAGCCCGGGGGGATTTGAACCCCCGTCCTGCCGGTCCGAAGCCGGCCGCTCTGTCCTGGCTGAGCCACGGGCCCCTAATTCGTTTTTACCGCCGAGAAGATAAATTTATTTATTTCCAGGAAAAATCTCTCCCTCTTCTTCTCGGTTCCGAATTTATTTTCAAATTAT
>JAADFI010000006.1 GCA_013152905.1 Microcaldota archaeon | reverse complement strand
AAAACCGAAACCTTTATATGTTAGAAATACATAACATAATTTCATGAAGGAGAAGGAATACAGAATCGTTTCCTTCGTAGTAGGCGTGATGGCCGGTGTGAGCGTGTACTACCTTTCAATTTCCGGACTGATGTTCCTCTCCGTGATACCTGTCCTTGCCGGAATGTTCGTGCTGTATTTTCTGAAGGGAAAAACAGAAGACGTCCTCGAGGACGAAATGCTGCACAGAATTTCCGAAAAAGCATCCATGCGCACCCTCCAAGTCTTTCTCGTTTGCGGCGGACTCGTGAGCCTTTATCTTATCAGCTTCACTTCAGGCAATCTCAATTTTATAGGACACATCCTTTCGTACACGGTTATAATTCTCCTGATACTGTACTTTCTCTTCTACATTTTTTACAACAAAACGGGATTGAAATGAAAACAAGAATAAAGGAATTCAGAAAAAAGCTTGGAATAACACAGGAAGAGCTTGCAAGACTCGTTGGTGTGCGGAGGGAGACGATAGTGTTTCTCGAAAAAGGAAAGTACAATCCGTCGCTCAGGCTCGCATGGAAGATTTCAAAAACGTTCGGAAAAAGGATAGAGGAGGTATTTTCATTCGAGGACGAGGAGTGATTATTCTATCTCTATCTCCCTTCCACCGGACTTCTCTTTCTTCGGAATCACTATCTCAAGCACGCCGTTCTCGAATCTGGCCTTCGCACCCTCTGCTTCGACCTCTTCAGGAAGCGGGATAACTCTGGCTACCTCGCCGTAGCTCCTTTCCCTCCTGTAAAAGTTTTTCTCCTTCGTCTCCTCCTCTCTTTCTTTCCTTGCCAGTATCTCGACTGAGTTGTCGAAAACCCTCACCTTAACATCTTTCTTTGAAAATCCCGGCAGGTCGGCCTTCACTACCAAACTATCGCCCGCATCCTCGATATCGACAGGCATGAACCTTGTTTCCTGATCCCAGAAACTTTTCATGAATCTGTGTATATCTTCGTGAATCCTCCCGAGCGCCTCGAACGAATCCTCGAACCAGAGCGGATATCTCTTCTTCCCCATAACCGCCACCTTTTTATATTATTAAAAAGGTTTTATTTAAAGGTGATTGTGATGAGGAGGCATTCAAACGCTGATGTTGTCTCCAGAACACGGCTTACTTTTAAGGATCACGCCTCACAGTCAGGGCTCTGCTCCATATGCATCATGGACGGTCTCTGCGAAATCGGGCTGAAAGCAAAAACCGGAAAAACCATATTCCCGCAACCCTTCGGGACAGCTCAGTTTGGAGCGGAAAAAAAGCTTCCGAACATAGAGGACATCCAGATATTACCTGAGCTATTCGGCGAAGGTGTGGAATTCAAAAAAGTAAAGACCGATGTAACGATAGGGGGCTTCGATTTTTCGGCGCCGCTATCCATAGCTGCCATGGGTTCTACAAAAGTGGCCAGCGATCTCGGAAAAATTCTCTCGGAAGGCGCTGCGAGGTCCGGTATAGGAATAGTTATAGGTGAAAACGTGCTTGCCACCTACGGAAAAAGCGGTCTCAAAGCCCGGATAGAACCGTTCTTAGAGAACTACACAAAAAAAGGTGCGATCCTCGTTCAGGGTAATGCAAACGAAATAAAAGCCGGTGTGTTCGAAACAGGAATAGAGCTCGGTGCCATGGGAATAGAAATAAAACTCGGTCAGGGTGCAAAACAGGGTCTTGGCGGCGAGATAAAGTTCTCTTCAAAAGAGGAAGCCGAAAAGTACAGATCGATGGGATACACCGTAATAGAAAATCCGGACGGAACGTTTGAAAGACACGCCTCACCCGGAAACCTGACGGAAAACGAACTCAGGGATATCGTGATAAAATATTCCGATCTCGAGGTACCTGTATGGATTAAGACCGGTATGGGAAGGGGTATCGTTAAGCTCATAGATCTTCTCGAATCGATAAACGAGGAATGCGGCGGAAGGATTTCGTGTCTCACCGTCGATGGATTCGGTGGCGGAACCGGGATGTCGCCCTGGTTAATAATGAACGAGACTTCTGTTCCCTCGGCCTTCCTTTTCAGGGAGAGAAAAACGGCCAGCTTCGATATTCTTCTTGCCGGAGGATACGCGGACGGAACGGATGTGGCAAAGGCCATGATGCTCGGTGCTTCGGGTGTAGCCATGGGCAGACCGTTTCTCATAGCAGCAAACGCAGGGAATTTTCATGAACCGTCAGTATCCGGACCTGATGGTATAGTGAATTTCGTCAATGCCCTTAAGGAAGAGCTGCAAATGGTATGTGCCTCCCAGAGGGTTTCATCCGTCTCGGAGCTCATAGGGAGAAGGGAGAACCTCTTTCCGTTATCGGATGAAGCGGCTCAATGTTTTGGTCTGGAGAGGAAACTATGAAAAAGTCGGAACTGATCGTGCTCGGGGTAATTTTTCTCCTTGTTTTTTATATGCGTACCCTTCCTATAACGCCTGGGAAAATACTTCCTTTTGACCCGGTTTTTCAGTACAGGTTCACGAAATATTTCGTTCAGTGGGGCTTTCTTCCTGAATGGGACGAGCTCACTTACTACGTCGGCAGGGAAAATATAAATCCGCCTCTCATGTACTACCTCACCGGGTTGTTCTATTTCATTTTTGGCGGGTCACTCTTCACCGTAGCGGCGTACGCTTCCGCACTTTACGGGGCGCTCATAGTTATTCCCGCCTTTCTTTTGGGCAGGGAACTTTCGAACAGGTACGGCGGATACGTGTCTGCCGTCCTTGTCGGCACGGCACCGCAGATACTTTCCAGGACGTTCGGCGGTTCTTACGATACCGATCAGCTTGTACTCTTCTTCATACTTCTCACGATCTATCTTTCCGTGGTTTTTATAAGAAAGAGAAACGTAGAGAGTTTTTCCCTGATGGCAGCCGGGTTCATAGGCTTCATGTTTACCTGGCTGATGTTCTGGTACACGTATTTTGCAGGTGTGATGATTGCAGGGCTCTACATGATCGTAACCTATATCAGAGAGAGAAAATTCGATCTCAGAATTCCCGCCGGTTTCGCGGCTCTCTTTTTCGTTCTGATAACCGTAGGTTCGATCGGAGGTGTTAAACCTATCTACACCCTTTCCGGTCTTCTCGGCTTCGCAACGAATCCCGGGCAGTGGATAGTTACAAAGTCGATTGCGGAACTCCAGCCGCTATCCTCGGGTGCATGGCTTCCAGCGATGATGGCGGCAACAGGCAACTTCAATATCGGCGGTACCGAAACATTATTTCTTCTCTTCGGATTCCTTATACTGATTTCACTTTCTGTGCTTATCCAGAAAAACCATGTCAACAGGACGGCTTGTATAATTATCCTTGCACTCGCGGCACTCATAACTACAAAGGGTATACGATTTACAGAGTTTTCCTCCGCATTTTTCCTGATTCTTGCCGGCACAGGCTTTGGAATGCTTATGGAAAGGTTCAAGGACGTGCACGCAAAAAAAGTTATAGTGGGTTTCGGTGCATTTCTCGCATTCGTTGCTCTTTCCACCGGTTTCGTTGCAGCACAGAATTATAAAGTCTCCTCCGACCCGGACTGGGATGCGGCATGGGAGTTTCTGAAAAACCGCACACCAGAACTTTCCCTCGTAGGAACATGGTGGGATCCAGGTCACATGATAACAGGACTCGCTGAAAGAAGGGTCATAGCAGACGGTGCGCACTGTGGTGATGAATGTTATTACGGAATAAATACAAGAATCGTCGACCTGGGAAGGGTTTTCATGGCCAGAAACGAAACGGAAGCCGTTAAAATACTGAGAAAATACAAGGGAACTTCTCCGGAAATATACTGGATCGCATCTGATGACCTCATAGACAAGTTTCAATGGCTCCAGTACTACGGAACTGGCTGTAATGCGCTGAAAGAAAACTGCCCGCTTTATTACAGAATATTCTTAAGCGATTACGGAACGGTCGGATCAGTTCCGGTGTATATTTATCCGATCGGTACTGAACAACGAGTTTTGCTTTTCGATCTTTCCATACCGGTTCCCGTGCTCGAGGACAGAGGTAATTACATAATATTTTCCGAGGTGATCTTCAAGTTCGGAAACACAACTTACACACAAAGACTGGAACCGGAAGGCGCAAACCAAACGCTTTCAACCTTTGGAGTGAACCTCGTGAACCAAACACTTCCGTATTCCGTATGGATAGGAAAAGGATTTATAGTTTTGATACCACAGGAGCTCAGGGATATAATGTTTACAAAGCAATTTTTCCTGGAAGGTAAGGATCTAAAGAGATTCAAGCTCGTATTCAGCAACGACAAAGTCAAGATATTCAAGGTTGATGATTCCGGACTGTTTGAGTGATAGGGATGAAAATCGGTATACTGATCCCGGCCTTCAATGAAGAAAAAACGATAGGAAAAGTAATAAAGGATGTGAAAAAACATCTTCCAGATTCTGTTGTTGTTGTCGTGGACGACGGATCCACAGACAGGACAGCCGAGCTTGCGGAAACCGAGGGAGCAAAAGTTATTGTACATCGTAAAAACAAAGGAAAAGGTGAGGCGCTTAAATCAGGGTTCAGGTATCTCAAATCCATTGACGTGGACTCGGTTGTGATCATGGATGCGGACGGCCAGTACTCTGCTTCCGACATTCCGAAACTTCTCTTCCCGCTTTCAAAAGGCTCCGACATAGTCATGGGATTCAGAAATTTTAAAAAAATTCCTCTGAGGCACAGGCTCGGAAACATCGTGTGGAGATTTTTTTTCAACCTTTTGTTCGGTACTAGGCTCAAAGATACGAATTGCGGTTTCATGGCACTGTCAAAAAAAGCTCTGAAACTGTTAAGAAATGTGCACGGTGGTTACATAATAGAAAATTCGATTCTCTCCGAAGCCGTGAAAAGAAAAATGGAAATAACGCAGGTGCCGGTCTCCGTAAAGTACAGGGAAATTTCAAGCATTCCGCGTGGACTGAGGGTGGTCTTCGGTGTCCTTCTCTTCATAATAAAAGAAGGAATCAAGTACAGGCTTGGTGTTGCTTGAACACTCGCGCTTTGTAGTCACGAAAACTCTCCCTTTTCTCTTGATAATCCTTCTTCCAAGAAGTCCGAGTATCAGGTAGACAGGAACAACAAAAACGGAGTAAAATATCAAAACCATCACACCGAAAAGGGCATTGCTTTCGAATAGAATCGTATGAACCAAAAAGCCGAGAAAGGAACCGACGTAAAGGAAAACGAGACCTATCAATCTATGAATCATTTTTTCATCGTATCCAGAAAAAAATCCGCCAAGGATCACGGAGGCGAAGAACACTGCTATGCTATCGAACGAAACCGCAAAGAAACTGCCCGTCACTCCGGCCACGAATCCGGATATAGCCGAAATCTTCATTATAGACACCGCAAACAATCCTATAGTTAAATTCTTAAAAAATAAAACTTAAAAATTTTCACATGAAAAAGCTCCTTCCTATTTGTATTTTGTTCTTTTTCACTATACTAGGTTACGAAGTTGCATCAACATTCACATCCCTTTATTTAAAACAAACAGGAGTAAAGGAAATTGTTATCGGATTTATTTTCTCACTCTGGCCATTATTCGTTATCATATTTGCACCCTTTGCTGGGAAACTTTCGGACAGAATAGGGAGAAAATTACTGATAATTTCTGCGTCGGTCGGCTACTCGCTGTTCGGGTTTTTAAGTTTCATGCACCTGTTTGTTTTCGCCTTTATAATCCTAGGCCTTTCCAACGCGTTTTTATGGACAGTTGGCCGCGCATATGTTTTCGATATTGCAAAGGGAACGAAAGCCAAAGAGGTAGGTATTTTCTTTTTTTCGGCTATACTTGGCTCAATTTTAGGCACACCGCTAAGTGGATGGCTGGTCGAATCGATCGGTTACATTAAAACATTTTTTATCGGCGGTCTGATAGTATTGATAGGGGCCGTTGCGGGATTGTTTCTAAAGGAAAGTAAGAGATCTATAAAAACGATGAAAACTGAGGTTTCAAAGGATTTTGTATTATTAGGTATTGTAGCTCTTATCCTCGCTTTCTCTCCTGTGGCAACAAAAATCTTTTTACCGATATTGATGGGAGAAATAGGATTCGGGACTTTTACCATAGGCGCTGTGCTTTTTGTTACGAAAATCTTTTTCGCCGCCTCACAGTTTATCGGAATGAAGGTTTACAATACATTCGGAAGCAGGCTTTCAATAATCGGAGGTTGTTCTATCAACTCCTTTGGCTTATTCGTGGTTGGCTTTGCTGTCACGCTTCCGGAATTCCTTTTAGCCGGGGTTCTCGGTGGAATCGGTAGCGGTATTTCATCTCTTGTGACACAGACATTCATAAGCAGGATAACGAAAGCCTATGGTTTTGGCTCAGGAATATTCGAAGTTGCCACAAACTTAGGTCAGTTTATTGGAACATGGGGATCCGGAGTATTAGTAGAAACTTTTGGTATAAGGGAGCTGTTTTATTTTTCTGCACTCATCACATTTTTCGCCGGAGCAATTTTTCTGTTGATAAAGAAATAAAACATTTAAGTTTTTCGAAACGATCTATAATCTATGTGGTTTCTAAATAAGATTCTCAAAAGAGGAGTAGACAGGATAAAGGGAAAGGACTTACTAGTAATGTGTAAGCATAATGTTTATCTCACAGAATGGGATAGCCCCTCTGGAATGTTTTATTTTGTTAATGCTAAAATTGAAATTTTCGATAGAAAAAATGGCCGGAAAATGTATACAGAAACTATATACCGCGACTGGGCAAGAGGTCCGGAAGAAGACACAATATTCGGAAAACTCAATGAATATATGGATATCCTTGAACGCAATGGAAATAAAGTAGAAGTTATTTATTACCAAAAATTTTAACGTCAGCTTTTTGTGCCCTTTTACTTTGTCTTTCTCCCTCCCAGTCTTCGTAACCACCTTATCGATGTACTAGTACCTGAAGAATTGGGAAAACTCATGCGTGTGATATCTGATTCGAGAGAATAACCGAAGTGCACGAGCTTTCCGCTACCTCTGTCGAACGGAACTTCCACAAAATCGAAATTAGAAAGAATCGTTTTTAAATTTCCGTAATCCAACCTCTTCGTCCATATCTTTACTCCTGTTTTCATAATCTTAATTTTTGGAAAAAAAGCGTTTTTACTTTCATTTAAAGCAGAGACGCATAATATGGAGCCACAACCTCGTTATTTATTATCCGTACACACTCAGCTTCATCTGCCAAAAGCATTAAGTTAAGTCCTCTAAGGAATTTATTATCACGGTACGTTTCTTTTATAGATTTGACCATTTGATGAGTTATCAGCATAGAAGTTCCTTCTCTACTTTCTTCTACTAATTTAACGAATTTTTCGTCTATATTTTCTTTAAATTCTTCAACCACATTTATGCTCTCATCCTTACATTTTTCGGCGGCCAATTCTTCAATCCTTTTATCTACTTCAGCATGGAAATCCAAAACCTTATACAATTCGTCTACCTTTCTAATGTAATCTCTTTTTGTTTTACAAACATTTTTTAGTTCATTTTTAGAGTAATCAACCTCTTTTCTAATATGATCGGATCTCATAAAATCTGTAATTGTAATAACCTGAATGTATTTCCCGACTCTTTCAGGATTTGTCAGCTCTTCTTTAACAGACTCTTCCATCGCATCTAATGTTATTTTAGAAAACAAATCTTCTGGGTTTACATTCTCTTTCCAATATTTTTTGATGTCTCCAGTAAAATAAGAATTGAGCCCGTGCCTAATATACTCTTTTAATCTTTCTTTTCTTATTTCTTCTTTAATTTTTCTAATAATAAACCCGACCATATTAAACGCCTGAAGTAATAAAAATATTTAAAGTTTTTGGTTTTGTAATCCTCAGCAATTAAACATTCTTCACTCTAAAAGTGATAGAATTAAAAATTTTATCTTTTAAGCTTTTCAAAATCCCTGTTCCGAAGCCGAGAATCCATATAAAAGTCCTAAGAAAAATCATCAGCGGCGCGAACAAAAGCATCTTCCTTTCTTTCTTCGCCATGAACAGAATACTATCCGCATTAACCAGGAAAAATAAAATCAGAAAGACCGGTGGAAGATATGTTGGAAACAGCGGATATAACAGCAACGTGAGGAAAAATAATGACAAAAATATCGCGGAAAGAGGAACCTCTAATCCTGTGTAAGAGTCTTTCGTTATTTTATCAGGATGTTTTTTATACATCAGCACACGCCAGTACGCGCGGTAGAACTTTTGTTTGATATATTTTTTAAGCGAATCCGGATGCGGGTGGTAAACCCATGCACGCGGATTGAAAACCATTTTATAACCTGCTTTCGCGATCCGGTACGAGAGTTCCGGGTCTTCGCCGCTTGCTATTGGAAACTTTGTGTCAAATCCGCGAAAATTGAGGAAGACGTCCTTTCTGTACGCCGCTGAAAAGGTTCCTATGAAGTCTATGTACTTCTGCTTCTTCATCCTTTCGTGTCGCTTTTCAATTTCGTATCCTTCGAACCTCGCGATGAGACTTTTTCTGTTAAGGGTTCTGTAGGTGCCCTGCACACCAACGGCTTCGCCACTTTCAATAGGACGGACCATTTCCCTTAACCAGTTTCTGGACGGAACACAGTCGGAATCAGTAAAAACTATTATTTCACCCTTCGCCTTTTTCGCACCGAAATTCCGCTGCCGGGCCGGACCTCGGTATTTAGTTACGAAGACTCTAACCGGAATTTTTGATCTTTTTAAAAAGTTTTTCACAAGCTCAACCGTCCTGTCATTTGAGCCGCCATCCACCACTATCACTTCATACGGTTTATCGAAGTTCTGTCTTTCCAGCGCCGCGAGTGTTCTGAGAATGGTCGACTCGGAGTTGTAACACGGAACTATCACACTCGCGTAGATTTTTTTCTTCATATTGAAATTTTCAGGCACATCTCTTTAAAAATTTTCTAAGATCTCTTTAAGAGTGCATATGTCTCAACCCGGAGTTTTTAAATCTGAATCGCTGCATTAATAATTATGAAAATAGAAAATGTGATATTCTATGCTCCCTGGATCGATGATCTAAAATACGCCTTTGAGAATTCAGAATCTTCTCATACACCTTTATAACCTCACGGATGTAAGCTTTCCATGTGTATTTCTCTGCGAGTTTCCTGTTCTTCTTTCCCATCCTCAGAGCCT
>JAADFI010000005.1 GCA_013152905.1 Microcaldota archaeon | reverse complement strand
TGTAACCTAGCTTGGCAGCAACCGCCTTTCCAATGAGCTGACTGAAAACCATCACCACCGCCTGATAACCGGCGGCAGCAACTGCCTCGACCGGTTCGTCTGCCTTCGAAAGTCCGCTTGAAGCTAAAAGATAGTAAGCATAATCGTCTAGCTCCAAGCCGTTTAAACCTTTCAGAAAACCGTACGCGGCACCGGAAAGCAGTAAAACAGGATAGGACGCCGAAAACTTTTCCTTGATTTTTCTGAGCATACAACCTTTTGATGATGAAAAATATTTAAA
The DNA here is from genome assembly GCA_013152905.1 of Microcaldota archaeon. Lineage (GTDB taxonomy): Archaea > Aenigmatarchaeota > Aenigmatarchaeia > Aenigmatarchaeales > JAADFI01 > JAADFI01. Next base: position 10,476 of record JAADFI010000005.1, on the reverse strand, counting down.
GATATTCGCCGTGACCGGAAATTTAAAATAATCCGTGAGTTCAATAGATTAACATGGCGAGAATGATCGTAACCCCGTGGGAGGTCAGGGGGGAAATAGATTACGAAAGACTCATAAGGGAGTTCGGTACACAGAGAATCACACCAGAGCTTCTTGAAAGGATAAAAAAACACACAGGCGAGCTTCATTTTCTTCTGAGAAGGGGTATATTTTTTTCCCACAGAGACCTGGACTGGATCCTCGATGAATACGAAAAAGGTAACAGATTTTATCTCTACACGGGAAGAGGTCCGTCCGAAAACGTTCACATAGGCCATCTCGTACCATGGATACTGACCAAGTGGCTTCAGGATAAATTCGATGTGAAACTGTATTTCCAGATGACGGACGACGAGAAGTTCCTGTTCAAAAAGAACCTCACTCTCGAAGAAACCAATCGTCTGGCATACGAGAACGCTCTCGATGTCATAGCGCTCGGCTTCGATCACAGAAAAACGTTCATATTTTCCGACATCGACTACGCCAAAACCCTTTACAGGGAAGCGATAAAAGTTGCAAAAAGGCTGACGCTTTCAACAGCAAAAGCCGTTTTCGGTTTCAAAAACAGTAACAACGTGGGTGAAATATTCTTCACCTCCATGCAGGCCGTGCCGGCCTTTCTGGAATCCGTTAAACAGGGGAGAAACGTTCCGTGCCTGATTCCTTACGGCATAGATCAGGATGCGCATTTTAGGGTGGCGAGGGATATTCTTCCGAAGCTCGGGTTTTACAAACCGGCGGCGATCCATTCAAAGTTTTTTCCCGGGCTTCTGAAAGGCGGTAAAATGAGTGCCAGCGATCCGAGGAGCGCGATCTTCACGACAGATTCGCCAGAGGAAATCCGTAAAAAAGTTGCCAACGCTTTCACCGGAGGCAGGGACACGATAGAGGAACAGAGGAAACTGGGCGGGAGACCGGAAATCTGCTCGGTGTTTAAATACTACGAGTTCTTTTTTGAGCCGGACGATGAAAGACTGAAGGAGATTTCCTCATCCTGTAAAAAAGGCGAGAGGACGTGCGGTGAGTGCAAACAGATACTTACAGAAAAAATCGTGAAGTTCGTTGAAGAGCACCAGAAAAAAAGAGAAAAGGCGAGAAAGGTCCTGGACAAATTCATTTTGAGGGATTGAAGATGGAAAGATCGGAATTTAAGAATAAGGTTTATTCCGGTGGGAAGAAAAGATATGTCGACTCGTCGTTCCATCAATCAAGAATTAAGCCGGTTTTAAATTGGATTAAAGAAGAGATGCTGAGAAAGGGCCGTGGGTTAAAAATTCTGGATGTTGGGTGCGGTACGGGAGAGGTGTCGAAATTATTCATCGATTTGGGAAACGAGGTTTACGGCACCGACGCGGTAACTTCCGCACTACGTGAAGCGAAGAAAAGGGGCGTAAAAGTAAAACGCTGTGATGTCGAAAAAGGGTTGCAGTATCCGGAAAATTCATTCGACGTTGTTTTTGCGGGACAGATACTTGAACATATTTACGATACCGAAAATTTTCTTAAAGAATGTAAAAGAGTGCTTAAAAAAGGTGGTATACTTATTATAACAACGCCAAATATCGCTTCCCTGCCGAGCCGTATAAGGTTGTTTTTCGGCTTTTACCCGAGATGGGTCGCACCTTCTCTATCCCACTACCAACCAGCAGACCATATAAGGGCTTTTACGTTGGGTGTACTAAAAAAACTGGTCGAATCCGCCGGCTTTAAAGTTGAAAAAGTAACCTCAAATCTTGTGAGTTTTCTGCCTACGCGAAGAACGAGTCCGCCGTGGTCCTGCTTTCTCGGCAGGATCTTCCCCTCCTTAGGCGAAATTCTGATACTGAAGGCGCGAAGATAGAATTGGTGCCGTAAATGTTTTCCGTCACGCGGCCGCGGATTACGAAGCGCCGCTATCGATCGAAAGCAGCCACTTCCACAGCGGAACGAACTTTATCTTTTTTCTGTCAGCAACTTCTTCGCCTTCGTAGTCCCAGGTGATAACAAACAAATCTCTGCATTTAAGGGTTTTGCTTGCTTTTCTCAGGGCCCTAATTTCTCTTTTTTCGATTTCATCCCTGGCAGAAGCATATGTGACCTGAATTAACTGCTTTATCCCCGGGCCTTCTTTCACAACAAAATCCACTTCATGCTGTAAAGCATCCTTGTAGTAATATATCTCCAATCCCAAGTTTACGTAATACTTTTTCCGGAGCAATCCGAGAAAAACGAGATTTTCCGCTAACCTTCCAAGATTTTCCGAAGTTTTAAACGAAACTGTATTTGCCAGTCCCGTATCTACGCAGTAAACCTTTTTCGGGGCGAACAGAGGTTTTTTTAGTTTAAAGGAAAACCTTTCGACAACGAAAATTAAATAAGCCTGTTCAAGCAGATCGATCCACTTCGAAATCGTGGAAAGGTGTCTGACCGACGTTATATTTTTTAACGAGGTATAGGAGAATTCCTTTGAAAAATTACTTATTAAAAAATTGGACACCCTTTTCAGTTCTGTCGCTTTTTTTATCTTCGCCCTTCTTAAAATATCTTTCGTTAAAATAGAAGAATAAATTTCGTTTATTATCCTCTTTCCGAATTTGAACCTTTCCGGAAAACCGCCGAGTTCAACGTAATCTTTTAGAGATTTAAAAACTTCCGCTCTTTTCGGGGTCGTTAGTTCCTCTATCTCAACTCCGCGAAACTCCAGCACTTCCCTGAAACTGAAAGGAAAAAGGGTAAATGAAATATACCTGCCCGTTAATGTTGTGGCGAGTTCTCCGGATAGCAGTTTCGAATTGCTGCCAGTAATTATTACTTTTTTTGTTCTTCTCAGACGGCTGGCGAACAGTTCCCATTTTTCAACATTCTGGGGTTCGTCGAGGATTATGTGCTCCAAATCGTTTCCGTAAAGTTCGTAAAAAACCTCTAAGATTTTATTTAGGTCTCTTGCTTCTATTCCGGCCAATCTTTCATCGTCAAAATTTATATACCCGTACTTTTTATTTCTGAAAATCCGTAACGCGAGCACGGATTTGCCGCACCTTCTTACACCCAGGATAGCAAATATATTCGGAAACTTCAGATACCCTCCCGCCCTCTCCTCTGCCTCTCTTTTTATTATGTTTTCAGAGCTGAATATCTCTTCATTTTCTTTCTCCTGCTCCACTATAACTTCCCTGAGCATCTCTTTTGATATCATATATATTCATAATATAAAAGTTATTTAAAAACTTTTCTAATAAGAAACAGCAAATATTCTTTACATCCTCCAAATCCGCGTTAATTTTTAAAACAATCGAATAATTTTTCAAACGCTTTTTTCCCGCAGATGTTTCCCGGCTATTTGTAACAATTTTGTACGCATTCGTTGAATTTCTTTAACACCTCATCCGTCACATTCGCTGCGTTTTCAATTATTTTTCTGCAGGCTAACTCGCACTGACTCGGCTCATGGACAGGATCACAAATCTCAGCTTCAGTTACAACTCTGGAAATGAGATATATCCAAATTACCGAGACTAAAGCAGAGACCGAAGCGACAACGATTTTCACGTTTCTGTTTTTAACAAAATAATCGAACAAGCAGGCGAGAAGATAACCAGAAACGATCGTTGCTAACAGGTGCGCGAGAAGTGCCGGACGAAGAAAGCCGATAGCCATGAAAAGCGGAACGAGAAATGTAAAGAAAAGTACGATTCTAAAACCGGTAGGTTTCACGAGGTTCTTCATAATTAATTTATTTCCTCTAAAGTATAAAAAATTACAGCTTGAAAATTTTCGTGATGATGAAAGATTCCTGAGGAGAAAAATCCAATTTCATGTTTTTGAACTTCCTTTCAAGTATCTGGAGCCTGTGCATAGCCCTGGAAAGACTTTTGGCCTCGGACAATAACCTTTTCGATCCATCCCTGATCGACAAGAACAGCTCTTCTGTTTCTGGTTCAGCCTCGGCGGTAAGTCTGTACATCCCGAGAATTTTTTCGAGAATGAACCGGTTACTTTTCTCTATAAGTTTTTTCGTTTTATCTAGAAGGTTTCTTGAAACCTTTCCGGGATAGATTCTGTTAACGACATGAGCTCTGTAAAATAGGGCTATAAGGGTATGGGCAAGCTGGGAATAATTCGATCCCTTCCGTCGAAACGTCGCGAGATTGATTTCAAACATTTTCTGAACAGCGTCGTCCTTAATTCTGTAATCCCAGTTCGGCCACTCTCCTCTGATGAGCTTTTCGTTTATAACCAGTCTTTCAAGCGGCGAACCCGCAACGATTTCCGCCCTCCCGAAGTCGAAGGGACAATCTAAATTGTTTTTTATAAAATATATGTTCTCATTGATTTCGTCCAGCGTTGCGGTTGGGTGGAAGATGAGCAGGTTGTACGTCACGGCAAAGCGGTTTTTCAACACGTTGAGCGCGTTATATATCTCGTCTAGATTCGTTCCTCTTGTTAACGCCTTCAACCCGCTTTCGCTCGCGTTTTCGATTCCAAGGAAAATTCCCACAACACCGATCTCCTCCAGCATCGAGGCTACTTCCTCATCGATGGAGTCCGGTCTTGCTTTTATCAAGAACGCAACGTCGTTCGGATCGACCCCTTCTCTTAAAAGCGCGTTCCTGATTTCTTTTAGTCTTTTCACGTTATCGTCCCTGGAAGGCAGCATGAAGTTATCGTCGTGGAACTGAAAAATCCTTACACCGCGTTTATGATAGAGCTCGGATATTTCCCTTGCAACGTTGTCCGGGCTTCTCAAACTGTATTTCGATCCCGCTTTTTTCGAGTGAAAGGCACCTATGCAACAGTATAAACATCTCGAATGAAAACAACCCCTGCTCGAAACGAGTGTGGCGAACCTCTCACCAAGTCTTATCTGCGGTTTTTTGTCTCTCACGGGAAACGGTAATTTATCCAGATCCTGAAACCTGCAGATGCACGGATTTTCCCGGAGCCTTCCGGAGTCCCTGTAAACGAGATTTTTAACCGACGTGATTTCCCTTTTCCCTTCGCAGAACTCGGCCAGCTCCACGATCGGTTGTTCTCCCTCGAAACGGATAACGCTGTCTATACCCCGCTGGGTTTCGAGTATTTTCCTGTATTCGAATGTGGGGAAGTGACCGCCGACCGTGATGTGACCTTCGTATCCGGCTTTTCTGATTTCCGAAACGAGTTCAAAGAACATGCTTGCAAGGCGCTGAAAGGCTATGGAAATACCTATCAGGCCCGGTCTGCTCTTTTTAACGGTTTTTATTACTCCGCGAAAATCCTTATAATCCGAACAGCCCGCGATTTCGGCATGGTAACCCTTCTCGTCGAGCACAGCAGCCAGGTACCTTATCGAAAGGTTTTCTTCCTCCTCAGCCCCCACAAGCAGGACTTTTAAATCGCGCTTCATACTTAAAAAAATGCCGGGAAGTACTTAAATTCGTTCACAGTCCGTAATTTCAATTAAACCGAACGTCTATACAGGTGTAGTTTAGATTCAAGTACCGGGGCGCTAATGTTTCCTGGTGGAAGATTTTACCGTTTCAATCGCACTTTGACAGAGCACCGAATTCATAAGGGGTATTTACCCGAATGGATAATCGCCGAAAAGAGCACGATGTAGAGCACAGAGGGTTTTTTGGCTATACGTACCTTCCGGAATAACAGCAATAACTTTATTTCTGTCAGATTGTTCGTCTTTCTCAAAGCGGATGATAGCTTCCCCGTCCCGCCCGGGAATTAAAACATCAATCCTATCACAGATGCTCTCGGCCAATTCGGAAGCATGTGGATTGGACAGATCTTTAACCTCTAACCGCAATGTCCAGTTACCCGGTCGACGGAATGTTTGGGTTCCGCATCCAGAACCATACACTTCCTTATGTGATCCTCCGGTCACATTTACAGCGATACTGATACCTCTTTCTTGCGCCTCTTTTTCTATTTCGGAAGCGAAGTTTACGAGATATTCCTGGAATTCGCGTTCGAATTTCTCAATTTTCTCACCCAGATCACTCAAAGCTGGGATAGGAGCTTCACGTTTAAATCTCCGTAGATCTTCGGCATACTTCCTGCACACCTCTTCCAACTGTTTGCATGTATTTTCCATATCTTCATTCTTAAACATATGATATAACAACCTGATCTCATCAGGGAAATGAGAAGGATCAATGGTTATTTCCTTTATTGCGACTGTTTTTATTTTTTTCTCTCTTCCAAGGCGTTTGAGGATTGAAGAGCTATATGGATCGATATTTGTGAGGCCCTCAAGACAAACCCGTTCAAATTCATTTGAATAAGGATTTCTTACATTATCTTTTTTAGTACATTCCTCAACCAAATAACGTAGAACGTAATTCCGAAGGCCGAGGTGCGTCACTTCTCTATCCAAATAACCACGTATCCGATCGACTATCCCCATTCATTTCCCTCCGGCCTTTTCTGTTACTTTTTACCACCGAAAAGTACTTATATCTTTCGTTTACGTAGATGGTCCGCCGCCGCGCTGGTATCATGTCTTTTTTAAAAAACAATCTTCATCGTCACCGAACAGCAAGTCAACGAGTGCATGGTTTTTACTGAGAAATTTCTGCTGGGGCCTGAGACCAGATTTATGCAAATCACCCGGCAAAACGAGGGAACAGGGATTTAATTTCAACTCACTTCCGAAACGAATTTTTCGGGATCGCGCACCGAAACCACGACTTCCTTCCAGAAACCGTTTCTCTTTTTTATAAGCACGCAGTTTTTATGATTCGTAACGAAATACACCCTCTTTTTAAACGGATTTATTCTCAGTCCCCAGCCGACATACCAGGGTATTTTCCCCAGCACCCTCACATCCTCGATTTCGGAGGTTTTAAAACTCAGGCTGAACGGCCAGAACCTAACGGTCACCCTATTTCGCCCGGAAAGAACGCTCAGCAGTCTCCCTTTCTGCCTGTACATAGTTTTATTTACCCGGAGAAAACATATAAAACTTATGGACGATATCGCGGCTTACAGGCTGCTTAAAAAATACGGTATACCGGTTGCGAACATGTGCGTGTGCAAATCGGAATCTTCTGTGAAAAAGGCCGTCGAAACCATAGGATTTCCCTGTGTGATGAAGGTCTCGGCATCCGGTATGCATAAAACGGATGTCGGCGGCGTGGTCACGGATGTAATCTCACACGAACAGGCTCTGAAGGTTTTCAAAAAACTGATGAAAATAAAGGGTGTGAATGCGGTAATAATTCAGGAGCAGCTTAAAGGTCCGGAACTGCTGGTCGGAGGAATATACGATGAAACTTTCGGTCCCTGTGTTTCCTTCGGCTCCGGCGGCAGGTTCGCAGAAGCCCTTGACGATGTTTCGTTCAGGGCATGTCCCATCGACGAAAAGGAAGCCGCAAGGATGGTGTCAGAAACCAGGATATCGAGAATATTCTCCTCGCCGAGGGGAAGGAAATACAGAGTAGGTGAACTTTACAGAATAATCTCGGCCGTCTCCACGATGATGGTCAAATCCAGGCTCAGGGAACTCGACATAAATCCCCTTTTCGCCACAGAACGCGGATTCCTTGCCGCCGACGTGAGAATTACAAGGCTTTAAAGGTTTACGATATATAAATTATTATGAAACTGAAATACTCACTCGCCGTCATGCTTCTTCTCATTCCAGCAGCCATGGCTGGCTGCACATACACTGGCGGAAACTGGGTGATCCTTCCGACAGAATCATGTCTCGTAAGCAACGCGGAAATTTCCATGCAGGGAAACCTCACGGTCCTGGGTAATCTCACCATGGATAACGTGGTCCTGAAGTTCCCGTTGGGCACGAACGGCGAATACGGGATAAACGTTACGGGTAAACTTATTGTGAGAAACTCCAACCTCACCGGAGCCGGAAGGTGGTTTTTCTTCGTTGAGGACGGCGCGATATTCAACATGAGCGGAAGCTACCTGTCGAACGCCGGCTGGCCTGCTTCAAGCGGCTCGCTGCCCGAGGGAATAAGATTCAAGGCGGATGGCGTCTATTTCACGAACAACACGGTAATCGATACACAGCTCGTGTTTTTCTATTCGCTGAACTCCGTGATAACGGACAATAAAATTCTGGTTACCGACGGGATGATCGGCGCTGGCGCACTCAGGCTCCACTCGTCGGATTACGCTATCGTTAAAAATAATTTTATAAATATAACCGTTCGCAAGGGTTACGGAATCTATTTCAAGTACACAAACCATGCGAAATTCATAAATAATACGATATACACATACGGAGACGACGTGTCTGCCGGGTTCTTCGGCGAATTCTCTCAGTTCGACACCTTCAGAAATAACAGCGTGTATTCGGATAAGTTCAAAGCATACTGGTTCAGGGCAAGCACGAAAAACCTCGATATAGATACTTCCAACACCGCCGGCGGAAAACCGTTTTATTATTTCGAGGGTGCAATCGGAACGATAAAAAACATAAAAGCCGGTCAGGTCATGCTGAATTACGTTGAGAACACTACGGTTACCGGTGTATCCGTTGATGTTTACGATTTTTCGATCTTCTTTTCAAAAAACGTGACCGTAAAGAACGTTGACGTGTTAAGACAGAGTGTTTATATCTATTATTCATCGGATATAACCGCGAGAAATTTCACATCGAAGTCTCTCGGAGTAGAGGCGTCGGAAAACGTTAGTTTGTCCGAATGCACCGTCGAGGGAACGAATGAAAATTCGGTACTCCTTGTGGGAAGCCTGAAAAACGTTTCAATAATCGGCTGCAGAATATTTTCCGGTACCGGTACTTATCCGAACGTTGTCGAGGCAAAAGGAAAGTATGGAACGATCGAGGGTGGCAGAATTCAGGGACAGCGAGATATACGGGACAAAAAAGATAATGCTTGACGTGAACTCCGGCTGGCTGGTGTTCGTTAACACCACAACGCCCGCGGTGGAAGCGAGAACCGGTAGCTTTGCCGAAAAATACTGGTATGCAGATATCTTTACGAAGGATTCAGCGGGAAATCCGATACCATCGGCTGCGGTGACGGCTTTCGATATCGGCGGGATAAGAAGATTTTCCGGTCTCACAGATTCTAACGGCCACGCAAGAACCGCGCTGGTATCCGTCAATATCACGTCTTCAGGGACCGTTGAATTCTATCCGTATACGTTCAGGGCCGAAAAAACTGGGTACACGTTTCAGGATAAGACCGTAAACATAACGGGAAACGAAGTAATTACACTTTTCACCACCACAACCGGCTGCAGTTACACAGGAGGGAACTGGATAATATCCAAAACCGATTCGTGTTATTTGAAAAATCAAAAAATAGTCCTGAGTGGAAATCTCACGGTACACGGCAGGCTTGTTCTGGATAACGTTGTCATGGTGTTCCCATCGACCGTAGACGGTGAGTACGGGATAAACGTTACAGGCGAATTCAAAGCCGTGCATTCGAATCTATCTTCGAGCGGCGCGGCATGGTTCTTTTACGTCGATAACTCGGCGAAGTTCAACATGACCTCTTCGGTCCTAGAAGGCGTTGGATGGAAACCGCGCAGCGGCTCTCTTCCGGACGGAATCAGGTTCAAGGCAAACCACAGCTATTTCGTTAACAACACTGTTCACGCACAGATAGTTTTTGAAAACGCCTATCATTCGTACATAGCAGGAAACAGCTTTTTCGTTCCGGCCGAGGGGATCGCCGGGGCTGCCGCACTCAGACTGGAAAAACTTGAAAACGCAACGGTTAGGGACAATTTTGTCAATATCTCAGCTTTCAAAGGATACGGAATATTCTTCAAGTACGTGAAGAACTCGAAATTCATAAACAACACGGTGTACACCTACGGTGAAGGCACAACCCCAGGATTCTTCGGTGAGTTTTCAGAATTCAATAAATTCAGGGACAACAGCGTGTTCTCTGCCAAGTTCCAGTCCTACTGGTTCAGGTCGGAAACGAGAAACCTTGACATCGATACCTCGAACCTTGCAGAAGGAAAGAAGTTTTATTACTTCGACAGCCTTTCCGGAATAGTGGTCGAGAACATTTCTGATGCCGGGCAGATATACTTAAACTTCGTGAAGAACGCCACACTGAGAAACATCTACATGGTGGGCGCCGACAACGTCTACATCGAGTTCTCCGATGATATAAAACTCTACAACGTAACCGTGCTGAACAGTTCTTCGGACAATCTTGGCCTGAAGGCAAGCACCAACGTGTACATAGAAGACTACAGGGGAGAAAACCAGGTTTCTGTTTCGACGGGCGGACGCAAGGTGAACCTCGGCATAGACCTGGGGTCAAAGAACATCACGGTTAGAAACTGCAGACTCGTTTCGGGCCCGGGAAGCACGCTTTCTATGAGAATAAGGGGTACGCACAACGCACTGATAGAAAACTGTAAAATATATCACGGAGATTCGAACGTATATCCGAATACGGTCGAGCTGAAAGAGAAGGGGACAAAGGACGAGAACATCACTTTCAAGGACACGAA
>JAADFI010000004.1 GCA_013152905.1 Microcaldota archaeon | reverse complement strand
GTTTCTGCCCCAGGGGGACGGTGTGTGCGTTCGGTGGCGGTTGCTGCCCTCCGCCTAATGACCTATACTGCGGTGGGGTTTGTTCGAGATCCGATGAAAACCTCTGCTGTCAGGGAGAACTCATAAACCTCGGTGAGAAGGGAGAATTTGACGGTTCGGTCTGGAGAGCACCAGGAAAAATAGCAAAGTGTACGGATGCACCCCGGATCAACGAAACACCACCTTACATAAAAGCCGAAATACTTGTCGGCAGTCCGAAAGTGATAAAATGTACGATAAATGGGTTAAACTTTTACAAATCTGTTCCTCAGGTAGAACTGTGCGGACAGGCATCGTGTTACGATCCGACCGCGTATCAGTACTGTGCTGATCCGAAAACTTCTGATGTCAAGGTAAGAACCGGTGCTTTCTGCGATGAGTCCTCCGGTCTCGACTGCGAAGGCGGAGGAATCTGTAAGGTTAGATGCTGCGCTCCCGGAGTAACACCGGGAGAAAACGAAGTCTGCGATGAAAGCGGTCAGGCGATAAAGAAATGGGAAGATGTTAATATCTGTCCACCGATTTCGATCTCCATAGAACCTGGCTATGTTGAGGCACGGCCAGGCCAGAAGGTCAGATTCAACGTTACCGTCGTGAACAGACTCCCCTTCACCTACTCGGTTATCGTCAACGACCCGGAAACTTATGAATACGCGAACGAAACCCTGAAAAGAAGAGATGACTGGCTCAGGACAATAGACGAATACATTTCGGAGGACGGACGGGAAGTCAGAATGGGAGGCCACAGCCTGAAGGAAACCCTCGGTCCGCAGGAGAACAAAAGCTACACTCTAGTAGTAACTGTTCCAAACGCGGAAGAATATTATATAGTGAACGTCTCGGTAACCGGGTCCTTTGCCTGGGATGCGGCGATAATCAGAGTGCTTTCGCCGTATTACAGGATATCCGTTTCGGACGCCTACGCATACGACGCTAAAGGCAATCCCGTACCGAACATACCGGTGACGATGTACATCTGCAAGCCCGACGTGGAGTTCTGCAAGGAAGAGGCTCCGTGGCTCTACAAGAACACCACCGTGACCGACGCGGGAAGATTCGATCTTTCTCTCAACGTTTCCCTGATAAGGAACAGGCAGTACAAAGTCTCCCTTGTAACCGACAGGGGCTACGCAGAAACGGTAATAACGACGAGATAAAGAAAACGGTTTCGGGTCATCGTTCCAGGAAATCTTTAAATAGTTGATTCCAGATTATTATAATCATGAATCAACGATTTGTAAACAGAGAGGACGAGCTAAGATTCCTCCACACGTATTATAAAGCGAGGGGCAGTGCTTTGGTGATCATCTACGGAAGAAGGCGCGTGGGTAAAACCGAACTCCTGAGGAAGTTCTGTGAAGGTAAACCAAGCGTTTACTATCTCTGTGAGAAATCATCGGTGCGAAAAAATGTTCAAAAACTGAAAAACGTTTTTGCGGAAAAACTCGGTGAAAAATGGCTCGAAAAAGTCGACTTCGAAGACTTTGAATCGCTTTTCGGTACCCTGAAAAGCAAATTCGAGAAAAAAAGAATAGTCGTTGTTTTGGACGAGTTTCCGTATCTTATAGAAATCGATAGATCCGTGACTTCCACGTTTCAGAAAATATGGGATGAAATGCTTAAAGATACAAAAATTTTTCTTGTTCTCTGCGGATCGAGCGTCGGGATGATGGAAAACGAAGTTCTGGGTATCAAAAGTCCTCTTCACGGAAGGAGAACCGCGCAATGGAAGGTTAAAGAACTGGAAATAAAATACCTCTCTGATTTTTTGCCCAGATACAGCTTCAAGGATATTTTGTACACATACGCGGTTGTCGGCGGAATACCTCTCTATCTTATGAAATTCGATTCCGCGAAAACCTTTTTCGATAACCTGAGAGAGCAGTTTTTATGGAAGGGCGGCTTCTTTTACGAAGAGGCGGAAAACCTTTTAAGGCAGGAATTCAGAGAACCCAGGAATTACATGTCTGTGCTGAGGGCGGTTTCCGAGGGAAAAAGAAAGATGGCGGAAATCGTCAACGAGACTGGTCTGGACAAATCTGCCGTATCAAGATACATCGAAATTTTAAGGAACCTGAACTTCGTAGGCTACGAGCTTCCGGTAACCGAGAGCGACAAGGCGAAGAAGCGATTGTATTTTATCACGGATAATTATCTGAATTTCTGGTTCGCATTTATTTATCCGAACAAATCTTTGATAGAAGAAGGATACGGCGATTACGTTCTGAAGCTCATCAGGAAAAACTTTTCAATTTACTTCTCAAACGTCTTTGAAAAGTTGTGTATGAAAGCCGTTCTGAAACTCAGGCCTTTTACAAAAATAAGCAGGCAGTGGGGAAGGATCCCGGGGAGTAAGAAAACCTACGAAATCGATATCGTTGCCCTGAACGAACAAACCAAAGAAATTCTGTTCTGTGAATGCAAATGGAAGGATAAAACAAACGCAGAAAAGGTCTGCAGGGAGCTGTTGAAAAAATCCGAATACGTTAAATGGTACAGCGAAGAGCGCAGGGAGTGTTTTGCGGTTTTCGCAAAGAGTTTTTCGAAACGTATCGACGAATTCGAGGGAAAAAAGGTTTTTTGTTTCGATCTCAAAGATTTGGAGAGAATACTCACCGGAAATCGCACCGGGATAATTATACAACCTTAACTTCCGTTTTCGGGGATCGGATGAGAAACTACGTTCGGCTGCTGATGAAAAAACCAGAACTCCGTAAAGGCCCTCCGCGCTATGACTACAAAACCGATACTATTTATTCTCGCAACCCCGTGGAATACGAACATGAAAGGTACCACAGAGAATTTTACCTGCTCGAATATCCTTTTTGGTACGCTAAATACCAGCTGCCGCTTGAGATTTTCACTTCTTTTATGATTGCGTTAAGAAAACTCCAGATAAAATCTCTGGAACTGGGTCTCAACGATCTGGATCTGTGCATCGAAAAGTTTGCAGGAAAATGCGATAGACTCTGGGAAAGGCTTTTGAAGCGAAGAAACGCAGCGGAAAACATATTCAGACTGAAATCCGAAGCGTACGCCCGCGCATGCACAGAAAATATAAACGACGAGGAGATACGTTTTCTGGCCGAGCACTATTCATCTTCTCTAAAAGTTCCCGATGGCCAGCTGCTTTTCGAGATTTTCTATAAGTATTACAGGGAACCCTTCGATCCGATGAATTTTCTGACACAATTCTAACATATCGAACCAAAAATCCCTGTGTCAATCTTTCAGACACTCCGCAAAGGCAAGATTTATAAATATTGGTTGTTTAATTATCACGAGTGGGTGATATGGCCGAAGAAATAAGAGGCGTGGTAAGGGTCCTGGAGACGACACTCGATGGTCATAAAAAGATTCAGGTAGCCCTTTTAAGAATCAAAGGCATAGGACAATCGCTCGCACCCGTAATTCCAAGGGTAGCCGGCATCGATCCGTCGAGAAAAATAGGAAGCCTGAGCGACGAAGAAATAGAAAAACTCGAGGACGTGATGAGAAACCCGGCTAAATACGGAATACCTTCGCACCTCTTCAATCGCAGGCGGGATCCTGAAACCGGTGAGGATAAACATCTCGTTGAATCCGATCTTACCATAAGACACAGGGCCGATATAGACTTTCTCAAAAAGATAAGATGCTATCGCGGTATAAGGCACGAACTCGGTCTTCCTGTGAGAGGCCAGAGAACGAGAAGCAGCTTCAGAAAGGGAAGAACGGTTGGTGTATCCAGGAAAAAGAAGTGATGAAATATGAGAAGGTTGAGAAGAAAATACGAAACACCGAAAAAACCGTATGACAAGGCAAGGATTGAAAAGGAAAAGGAGCTGCTCGAGAAATACGGCCTCAGAAGAAAAAGGGAAATATGGAGGGCGGAAAGTATTCTGAGAAGGATCAGGCGTCGCGCGAGAGAAATTCTGGCTCACAGAGACGAGGCAAAGGAAAAGGAACTCGTTGAAAAAGTGGTTAAAATGGGTCTTCTTTCGGGTGAACCGGCCGTAGAAGATATCCTTGGGCTCACGGTCGAGGATATTCTTGAGAGGAGGCTTCAAACACTCGTTTACAGAAAGGGACTCGCGAGAACACCTAAACAGGCAAGGCAATTTATAGTTCACGGTCACATAGCTGTGGACGGCAGAAAAGCCGTCTGGCCGGGAATGCTCGTGCCGAAGGACATGGAAGAAAAGATTTCATTTTACAAGAAAAATCTGATGGAGGGTGAGGGTGTTGGCAAAGGAGAGAATTAGATGGGGAATAGCTCATATTTTCAGCTCATCGAACAACACAATAGTGCATATAACAGATATCACGGGCGCCGAAACGATTGCAAGATACTCCGGAGGTATGATGACAAAAAAAGACAGGGAAAAAGGCGAGCCGTTTCCAGCCATGCTTGCTGCCAGACGCGCTGCTGAAGAGGCAATGGAAAAGGGGATAGAGGGTGTTCATATAAAGGTAAGAGCGCCCGGAGGTATAAAATCAAAAAATCCGGGTCCTGGTGCGCAGCCGGCTATTCGTGCTTTGGCAAGGGCAGGACTTAAAATAGGTAAAATTGAGGACGTCACGCCCATACCGCATGACGGCTGCAGGAAAAAGGGAGGAAGAAGGGGGAGGAGAGTATAATGAAGGTGAAACTCGTTCAGAAAACACCTGAGGAGATTGTGATTAAAATAAGCGATACCACGCCGCAGTTCTTAAACGCCCTCAGACGTGCGATAATCTCGGAGGTCCCGTCCGTAGCTGTAGACGAGGTTCATATAATGAAAAACGATACGGTTATGTTCAACGAGGTTCTCGCGCACAGGCTTGCAATGATTCCTCTGACATCTCCGGAGGAATTCAACTTTCCGGATGAATGTTCCTGCGAAGGCGAAGGCTGTTCCCTCTGCAGGGCCGTACTCGTGCTGAACAAAAAGGGTCCGTGCACGGTTTACTCCGGCGATCTCAAATCCAGCAACGAAGAGGTTAAACCGGTTTTCGAGGATATACCTATAATAAAGCTTCTGGAAGGACAGGAAATCAGGCTCGAGGCCGTTGCCGTGAAAGGTACGGGAAGAAGACACGCCAAATGGCAGCCCGGGACAGCTTTCTACAGAAACGTTCACACCGTAGCCTCCCAGCCTAAGAACCCCGAAAAGGCCGTGGAAATATGCCCGAAAAAGGCTTTAAAAATCGAAAAAAATAAATTGGTTGTGGACGAAAAATGTGATGGCTGCAGGGAATGCGAACGTGCCGGCGTGAAAATTGCATGGAAAAACGACGAATTCATATTCACGGCAGAGACTTACGGCCAGTACCCGCCGGAAAAACTGATCTCACTCGCCTCGGAGGTCCTGGAGAAAAAAATTAATGAGGTGAAAAAACAAATAAAAAGCAGGCGGGGGTAGCCAAGCCTGGCCAACGGCGCAGGACTTAAGGTCTTTAAGTGAGGAAACCGGATGACTGGAAATCCTGTGGGTTAGTCCCTTCGTGAGAGGCGCGAGCCCGCGAATTCAAAACACAGGAGGGGAGGTCTCACCCCCCGCACCAAAGGTGAAAAAAATGCCCAAACCAACAGGTCCAACAAACCCGGTCGTAAAAAAACTCATAGAAGAGCTGAGAACACGCGGATACAGCGAAAGCTCGAAATTCATGATCCGGCTAGCCGAACTTCTCGGGCGACCGAGGAGGAGGCGTGTTGAGGTAAACCTTGCAAAGATAGAAAGACACACCTCGGAAAACGAAACCGTCGTTGTTCCCGGGAAGGTCCTGGGATACGGCTACCTCACAAAACCTGTTACAATCTCGGCTCTTTCATTTTCAAAAAAAGCCAGAGAAAAAATAAAACTCGCTGGCGGGAAAGCGATTTCGATCCAGGAACTCGTAAAAAACAATCCCAGGGGCAGTAATGTAAGGGTGATGGCATGAGACACGATTTGCTTTCGGATGTGCTTTCGTCAATAAAAAATGCAGAGGCTGTGGGTAAAAAGGAAGTTGTGGTCCCGTTCTCGGGTATGATAAAAGAAGTCCTTTCCATAATGCAGAAGCACGGATACATAGGAGAATTCGAAGTCATAGACGACGGAAGAGGCGGAAAAATAAGGGTAACACTTACCGGAAAGATAAACGACTGTAACTCGATAAGACCAAGGTTCTCGGTAAAAAAGGACGGTATAGAGAAATACGAGAGAAGATTTCTCCCTGCATCCGGGTTCGGTATACTCATACTCACCACAAGCAGCGGTATAATGACCCATAAAGATGCGGCCGAAAAAGGTATAGGAGGAAAGCTTTTGGCTTATGTTTACTGAGGCGAGGGAATATGGAAAGAAAGGTCGAAATCCCTGAGGGGGTCGATGTTCGGTTAGAAGGCAAAAAAATAAAGGTTTCAGGGCCTCTCGGAACTCTGGAAAGAGACTTTTCCACACCCCTGTTTCCCAATCTCACAATAGAGAAACGGGACGGTGAAATAATCGTTTCGGGCGGTGAAAGAAGAAAGGAAAAGGCCATGGTCGGTACGGTGGCCGCGCACATAAAAAACATGATCCTTGGGGTTACCAAAGGTTTTGAGGCAAAACTCAAAGCTGTATACGTTCACTTTCCGATAACGCTCAATCTCAAGGGAAACGAACTTCACATAGAAAACTTTCTCGGCGAGAAAAAACCCAGAAAGGCTGTGATTCCGGATGGAGTTGAAGTGAAAATCAGCGGCCAGGAAATAAAAATAACGGGAACCGATAAAGAGCTCGTGGGAATGGCTGCAGCAAGAATAGAACAGGCCACAAGAATTCGGGCACGCGACAGAAGAAAATTCCAGGACGGTGTCTGGATAACCCAGAAACCGAAGGTGGTGGGATGAACTTACTTAAAATAAGAAAAATACTCAAATCCAGGAAACCGAAATTCCTCAGGCAGAACTGGTTCAGACTGAAAAGGCTCGGTGAAAAATGGAGACGTCCCAAAGGAAGACACAGCAAGCTGAGAAGGAGTTTCAAGGCAAAGGGCTTTAAACCCGATCCGGGCTACGGGTCACCCAGAGAGGTAAGAGGTCTCCATCCGTGTGGTTTGAAAGAGGTACTGGTCTTCAGACCTCAGGACCTGGAAAAAATCAATCCGGAAAAGGAATGCGCGAGGATATCGGCCAAAGTCGGAAAGAAAAAAAGAATGGAAATACTTAAAAAAGCAGAAGAACTTAAAATTAAAGTGCTCAACAAAGGTGTGGAAAATGTTTCTGATGGTGGGGGAGAACAGGTGTCCTAGTTGCGGGATAGTAGGTGAAACGTGGAAAAAGAAGCCGGAAGTGTTTAAATGCCCTTCGTGTAATGCCATCTTCAACGAATTCGGAATAATAGCGCCTGGAGTAGAAAAGGAGCTTGAATTCACGTGATGATTATGAACCTGAAATCCCAAAAAAGACTGGCGGCAAGAATACTGAAATGCGGCATCAGCAGGGTAAGGATACTTCCGGAAGCTGCTGAAAAAGTTAAGGCAGCCATAACTGGCTCGGATATAAGGAAGCTCATCTCCGAGGGCGTGATAAAAAAAATAAAACCAAAAGAAGCAAAACGTCTTGAGACCAGAAAAAAACTCGCACAGAAAAAGAGAGGCAGACGCCGCGGACACGGAAGTCGACGGGGAAGTAAAAAGGCGCGCATGGGCGAAAAAACCGAGTGGCTGAAAAAAGTAAGACCTCAGAGAAGACTGCTTCGTGAACTGCGTGACTCCGGAAAGATTTCGAAAAAGGACTACAGGAAGCTCTACCGAATGGTTAAGGGAGGTATGTTCAGAAGCAAAAAACATCTTCTCATGTACATAAATCAACACGGACTGATGGGTGCGGAAAATGAAAAGAGTGCCTCATAGGAGAAGAAGGGAGAAAAAAACGGACTACAGAAAAAGGCTTAAGCTTCTCAAATCCGGAAAGATAAGACTCGTTGTACGAAAAAGTCTCAAGCACATGAGGGTACAGTTCATCGAATATGCGGAAAACGGCGATAGGGTTGTTGCTTCGGCGTTTTCCAAGGAGCTCGAAAAAATGGGCTGGAAGTGGAACTGCGGAAACGTTCCTGCAGCTTATCTTACCGGTCTGCTTGCCGGGATACGTGCGGCAGGAAAAATAAAGGAAGCGATACTCGATACAGGTTTGCAGGTTTCGACGAAAGGTTCAAGAATCTATGCAGCCCTGAAAGGTGTACTTGATTCAGGGATTCATATTCCCCACTCCCCGGAAATACTTCCCTCAGAGGATCGGATTTTAGGAAAACATATAAATGAAAAAATGGAAAGGGATGTAAATGAACTCAAAAAAAGTATTCTTGGTGGTAAGCAATGAGCGAGGAAGTAAAGGAAAACATTCCTGAAGGATGGGTACCGAGAACCGAGCTGGGAAAAAAGGTGTACTCGGGTGAAATAACGGACATAGATTATATTTTCCGTGAAGGGCTTAAAATATCAGAGCCGGAAATAGTTGATGTTCTCCTTCCGAACCTTGAAAACGAAATAATATTAATAGGTGGCTCCAGCGGTAAGGGAGGAGGAATAAGAAGAACCATAATTCGAAGGACGACGCGAATGCACAAATCCGGAAGAAGATACAGAACCTCTGCTCTTACTGTCGTCGGGAACAGGGACGGATATATAGGAATAGGTTTTGCCCACGGACAGGTGTCGAAGACGAGGGAACTTCTTGCAAAGTCCCTTAAAAAAGCCAAACTGAACCTGATACCGATAAAAAGAGGCTGCGGATCATGGGAGTGCGGCTGCGGTGAGCCCCATTCCATTCCATTCGCCGTGGAAGGTAAGTGCGGTTCTGTCAGGGTTAAGCTTATGCCGGCACCGAAAGGGATAGGTCTCTGTGTAAGCGACGAGGTGAAAAAGCTCATAAGTCTTGCCGGTATCTCGGATATATGGTGTAAAACCAGAGGAAACACAAGAACGAGACTTAACCTGATAGGCGCTGTTTTCGATGCGCTTAAAAAACTCAACAGATACAAGCTAGATGAAGAGTTCGAAAAAAAGGCGGGTATTAAGGTAGGCAGGGTGGTGTGATGTTCGCCGTTATCAAAATCAGGGGTACCGTCACCGCAAGAGGCGAGATAATCGATACCCTTCGAATGCTGAGACTTCATAGAAAACACCACTGTGTTCTGGTCCCGGATAATCCCAGTTTCCGCGGCATGCTTCAAAAGGCAAAGGATTATATCACCTGGGGAGAAATAAACGATGAAATATTGAAGGAGCTCATAAGAAAGAGGGGAAGAAAACCAGGCGACAGGAGACTCAGCCCGGAAGAGGCAGATGCCGTTTTTAAAGCTGTGAAATCCGATGGTCCGGCTGTGCTGAAAAAGATGGGCATCAAACCCGTTTTCAGACTCACGCCACCGTCCGGTGGTTTTAAAAAATCCATAAAGCAGCACTTTCCTAAAGGCGAACTCGGATACAGAGGTGAAAAAATCAACGAGCTGCTGGAGAGGATGATATGATAGAAAGATGGCTTCTCCTTTCCCTGGTTTCGGCCGTAAGCTTCGGACTGGCTACTGTACTGGTAAAGGATGTAATGCTTAGAGGTACGGGGCCGTTACCGGTTATGCTGTGGGTTTACGTTATCGTTTTTTCAGGAATGATCTTCTACACGCTTTTCTCGGGCGTCTCTCTTAAATTTCCTTCTTTCCGCACCCTGCTTGCAGGTATGCTTACCCTCCTTGGAACGGTCTCACTGTATCTTGCCTTTGATGTTGCGGGAAACCCGGGATACGTTTATGCCGTGTCCTCTGTAAGTATAGCTATTGCCACCGCGCTTTCCGTCTTCCTCTTGGGACTCAGAATAAACCTTGTAGGCGCTGCCGGGGTCATGCTCATCTTTGCCGGAATCATTCTTCTTTCCATGGTGAGGTAAATGGTGGTGAGGTTCAGGAAAAAAATAAAGAAAAAACGTGGAAGCAAATGGCACGGGTACGGTAGTAAAAAGAAACACCGCGGTGCGGGTAACCGTGGAGGAAGAGGCAGAGCCGGTCTCTGGAAACACAAGAAAAACCTGGTTTCGAAGCTTGGTATTGAGATAGGCAAACGCGGTTTCTCACGACCGCTCACGCTGGTGAAAAAGAAAGAGCAGAAAAAAATTATAACTCTGAGAGCCCTCGATGAACTCGCGGAAACCCTGGGAAAAAAGGAAATAGACCTCGTTTCGCTCGGGTACAGTAAGGTTGTCTCGAAGGGGAAAATAACGAAGCCGCTGATTGTGAAGGTTGAGAACATCACGGAAAGCGCGAAAGCAAGGATCGAGGAAGCCGGCGGAAAGGTTGTAAAGATATAATTTTTTCCGATGGGAGATTAATCTCCAATACCAGAAGCAGTCGCTGAAGAAGAGAAGGGTCGATCTGTACCATCATCAGAACTGTAGGAGAATTTCGAAAAGCACGAGAAATAAAAAGTTTTATATTTAAGTGTAAATTTAATTATGAAGCTCAAAGAAGAAATCGAATTTATTAAAAAACTCGAAATCCTCTTCATCATTCTTGCACTATTTCTTGCTATCATTTTATATTTAATTATCGAAATTCTTTCTCTGCCAGATGTGTTTTTAATTTTATTTGCCTTTTCTTCAGGTTTCGGATTAGCAATATTATACGACCTTTTATACACTAAAAGAAAATTCGGAAAGATGGGTTGTTTTTACATAAGACGATATTTTCCAAAACTTCCAAGAAAAAATAAGATTGAATTGACACTTTATTTATTTGCAGTAATAATTTCATTCATTTTAGGTTA
>JAADFI010000003.1 GCA_013152905.1 Microcaldota archaeon | reverse complement strand
TTTGAAGGAAGAAATTATGAAATCACATAAACTTCCTGCATGAAAATTTAAATATTCCAGACGAGCAAATTTTCTACGGGCCCGTAACTCAGTCTGGTAGAGTGCTCGGCTCTTTTCCGGAGCAAAACGACGCGACGGATGAGTAAAACCGAGATGTCGCGGGTTCAAATCCCGTCGGGCCCACCACCCCAGAGTAAAAACAGTTAAATTTAAATACTTTAACATCTTAAAGTATTATTGTCCGGGAAGATTTCCGGACAGCAGGTCCGTGCTTCGGCACGACCGGTCACTTTCCGCTGTGGCTTCGGCCATTGCGGAGGTGTCAAAGCTGTCCGGGCTTCGTACCGGGCTTATTTCTTCAGAATTCTGTCGTGAACTTTTTATCACTTCCATAGAAATCCTATACGGCTCCCGAGGATCGGTTAGACCGCTGAATATTATTTCGGGGATAGCTTTTTCCGTTCCCGCTGTTTGGAAACCTATCCGGTATATTCCTAAAATTCTCTCAAGTATGTTCTGGAAAAGTGTTACATCGGTGATTTTCCAGTGAGGTATACTTCTGATCGTTTTCAGCAAAATACCGCCTTTGAAAATCACCCTCTCATTTGTTATGTAATAATGATACGTGGACCTGAGGGCAACGTGATACAGAAACACGGCCATCCAAATTGCAAAAAAATAAGACAGAAACACGACCATATCATTAAACGAAAATCCTAGTAGCTCGCTCATCTCGAGGTCCGAGCCTTCTTTTTCTATCTTTTTTATTATAGAATCGATATCTGTTATTATCAGAGAAGAATAATAACCGCTCAAAGTGAACATAAAGTTTAAGGTATAAAAAGGGGCCAAAATTACGAAAGCAATAAAAATCGAGGGAACAAAAAGCCAGTATATCAGAACTCTGCTGCTTGGTTTACCGTGATACAGAATTTTTTCTTCCCTGTCTAACTCGAACATCAGAAAAATTTATGCGACCAGAACTTAAAATATTTGCGGTTTTTCCGAAAAACGGTATATAAAAACACCGTAGAGAGAACAGCAAACGTAATTACAACAAAATAAGTATCTAAGAACGAAACTATCTCCTTTCCCCAGAAACTCACCGCAGCGGCTTC
This sequence comes from Microcaldota archaeon, assembly GCA_013152905.1. Taxonomy (GTDB): domain Archaea; phylum Aenigmatarchaeota; class Aenigmatarchaeia; order Aenigmatarchaeales; family JAADFI01; genus JAADFI01. The sequence goes on along the minus strand of JAADFI010000003.1, from coordinate 8,636 downwards.
GAGAAAAAACCTCGCGCCTCTCGAAATCAGAGAAGCCGCAAGAAATTTCTTCACATCGAATCTGAAGACACCTGAAGCGATGGTGAATATCTTGTACGGAACCGGGGTGAAACCGGCGATACCGACAGCCCAGGCACCGTACCTCGAAAAATACTTCTCCACCGTTTCTATCTTCTTGTTTCTGAATCTCTCAAGTACAGGTCGGCCTCCTTTAAGACCGATCAGATACCCGAAAAGACCACCGGCTACAGAACCGGCAGTAGAAACAGCCGCATAGAAAAACGAAAGTTCCGGTCTGCCGAGTGAAAGCGTGATCAGCAGCACATCCGGTGGCACGGGAAAAAACGAAGATTCGATGAACGCAACTACGAAAAGACCTATAACTCCGTACGACTCCGTGACCGAAAAGGCCCATTCCACGAATCCCGATACCAATCCCATAAAACCATAAAGGCCAAACCGTTATAAATACCTTAATCATTTTATTTTATATGCCGAGAATTCGCAAGCTCAAACTCCACGGCTTCAAATCCTTTGCAAAGAAGACCGTCATAACCTTTCCTGCAAACTACTCGGTTATATGCGGTGCCAACGGCTCCGGAAAATCCAATGTTCTCGACGCTGTGTGCTTCGTTCTCGGAAGAATCTCCGCGAAAAGCCTCAGAGCTGACAGAATGAAAGAGGTTATCTACCACGGCTGGAAAAACAAAAAGCCATCCGAATTCGCAGAGGTTTCCATAACTTTTGACAACTCGGACGGCATATTTCCGGTGGACGACAAAGAGGTCGTGGTCTCCCGGAGGATAAACAGAAAGGGAATTTCGATATACAAGTTAAACGGCAAAACGGTTACCAGGGAGAAAGTTCTCGAAATTCTCGGAAAGGCCGGTATACGGCCGGACGGATACAACATCATTCTTCAGGGCGATGTGACCGATATAATAGAGATGTCTCCGCTCGAACGTCGAACGATAATAGATGAAATCTCCGGAATTTCCGAATACGAGGAAAAAAGAAAAAAGGCCGAGCGGGAGCTTTCAACGGTTGAGGAAAGATTGAAAGAGGTGAGAATCAGACTCAACGAGAGATTCACCGTTCTCGAAAAACTCAGACAGGAAGCCGAGGCGGCAGAAAGGTATCAAAAGCTTTCGAAAGAACTCGAAGTTCTGAGAGCATCGCTTGCAAAGATACGGCTCGAGGAAGCCGACGAATCCATGAAAAAACTTGTTGAGAAACTCGATGAGCTCGAGAAAGAAGGGGAAAAAATCGAAACTGAATTTTCCCGCGCCGAGTCGGAGCTGGATGAAGCTGAAAAAAAACTCAGGGATTTCGAATCAAAGGTTTTCGCCTCGGTAACGAGTGAAAAAAGAAAAAAGGCAGAGAAATTAAAATCCGATCTTATCTCAAAAAAAGAAAGACTCAGATTCATTGCCGAAGAAAAATCCAGGCTCAAGAATCTTATAGAAAAACTCAGTCTGATCGTCAGGGGTGAAAACCGCGTCGTCCGGGAAATAACCTCCTTAGGGAGAACCGGGGTCTACGGTTCGGTTTCCTCTTTAATAACTGTACCGGAAAAGTACAGAATCGCGGTTGAGGTCGCCGGAGGAAACCATTTAAACGATATCGTTGTGAAAAACACGGATGTTGCTCTTGAACTGATAAACTACCTCAAGTCCAGGAAACTCGGCAGGGCAACGTTCCTTCCGCTTGATAAGATAAAACCGAGACCGGAGTCAAAGGCTCCCGAAGGTTCGCTCGGGATGCTGCTCGACTTCGTAGAGTTCGACGAAAAATACAGACCGGCAATCTCGTTCGTTCTCGGAGATACGGTTCTGGTAGAAAAAATAGAAGATGCAAAAAAAATCGGAATAGGTAAATGGAGATTCGTTTCTCTCGACGGCGACCTGGCAGAAAAATCCGGTGCGATAATCGGTGGGTTCTACAGGCCGGAAAAATCGTTTGAACTGTCCGAAATTTCGAAATACTCGAAACGCATCGAAGAACTCGAAGAGGAAGAAAAAAATCTGAGAGCCGAAATAGTCGAGCTCGAAAAAAATCTTCCGGAACCCGAAGAGGACTTTTCGGATATGGAAGAGGAGAGAAAAAAGCTCGTGGAAGAAGTGGAGAAAAAAAGAAAAATACGAAGAGAGCTTTACGAGAAAAGAACCATCATTCAGAGTAATATTAACCGTTTACGCATTCAAAAAGCGAGACTGGAGGCCGAACTCGAGAATCTCAAACTGGAATTCCGTAACTATCAGCAAACCGAGACCGTGAAAATGGAGCCGGAAGTGATGGAAAACAGAATATCGCAGATTCTTTCCGAGCTGAGGGACCTCGGACCCGTCAACATGAAAGCCGTGGAAGAGTATAAGCTATTGAAAAAGGATTACGATGAACTCAAGAAAAAGGTGGAAAAACTCGAGGATGAAAGGGAGAGAATACTGGAACTCATGATGGACATAGAAAGAAAGAGAAGAAACGTCTTCATGGAGACATTGAGAGCGGTCTCCGAACAGTTTAAGAAAGTTTTTCGGGATCTCACAGGCGGGGAGGCCGAGCTCAGGTTAGAAGACCCGGAAAGCCTCGAATCGGGACTTATAATAGAAGCCTCTCCGAAAGGTAAAAAACTCATGAACATAGATGCAATGTCCGGCGGTGAAAAAACCCTGACCGCACTCGCGTTTCTCTTCGCTTTACAACGCTTCCGACCGGCACCGTTTTATATACTGGATGAAGTCGATGCCGCGCTGGACAAGGCAAACACGAAAAAAATAAACGAACTGATAAAAAAATATTCGGAGGAGTCCCAGTTTATCGTGATTTCCCATAATGACACTACAATCCAGTCGGCCGACTGTGTTTTCGGTGTAACCATGGAGGAAGGAGAGTCCAAAATCGTGGGAATAAAAATGCCGTGATACCATGCTTTCGGATGAGGAGATAATATCATTAATGGTTTCCGAACCTTCGTGGGAAGATGTTATAATCAAAATAGTGGCCGATGAGGGAATGGACCCCTGGGATATAGATATTTCCAGACTCGCCGAACGCTTCATAGAATTTCTGAACAAATCCGAGCAGCTTGATCTGAGAATTCCGGCGAGATTTGTGCTGATAGCCGCCATACTTTTGAGGATGAAGTCCGATGTCTTCTGTCCGAAGAAGGAAAGAGTTCTCATTCCTGAATCGCCCGACTCAAAGGAAGACTCGGATATTCTAAGAAAGCTTGCCGAGGCTCCGGAGCTCGTACCACCCGTGAAGAGGCTTCCGGTTCGCGGTGTTTCACTGGACGAACTCGTCACGGCCCTGAAAAAAGCTTTTGAAGTCAGGGAAAGAAGGATCAGAAGAAAGGTCAGGCGAAATGTAAAGGTAGAGGACTTCGTGGAACCGGAGGAAGATATAACCGAAAGAATTTCAAAACTGACAAAAAGAATCACCGAAATTATCGAAGAATTAGGTTCAGAATCCGTTGAGTTTTCAAAACTCGTCAACGAATGGCGGAGAGAGGAAATTGTACGGACTCTGATTCCACTTCTTCACCTATCACAGGAAGGTTCGGTTTCGCTCGAGCAGAAAGAACTCTTCAGAGAGATCTTCGTGCGCCTGAAAAGATCCTAGCCTATGTATTTCAGCTCTTCGGACTTCTTGTATTTAGCTTTAAGCTGCCTCATGGCTTCTTCCTGAAGAACCTCTATTTTCTTTATGAACTCGTGCATTTCCTTTACCTTCTCCTTAAGCTGCGTGAGGTCTACTTTAAGACCGAGAATCTTCTGTAATCTTTCAAGCACGGCTTCCGCTGCATTCGGATCCGTGACTATCGGAAAACCGGAAGTCTCACCGAGGAGACACATTCCTTTCATGCCGTAGAGTTTTGAGAGTCCTGCAAGCATACCTGCGGTTCCGACTATCGTACCGACCTGCTTCGATGTGTTGAAATCTATATCGTATTTTTTGAGTTTTTCCACGAGCTCCGGGTGGGTTGCCGTGCCAAGGACGGACGGTTTTTCCACAATTCTTCCGGTCTCGAATCCGGCGATCGTTATAACTTCCTTGCACCCGAACTCGGAAACGAAATTGAGAATCTTTCCGGAGATCTCGTAGTGCCCTTTTGGGTCGTAGGTCTGGCAATCACCTATGAGAAAGATGAAATCACGCTTCTTTCCCTTGTGATAGTAAAATTCGTTTCTGGGGACGTGAAGAAGGTTATCGTGAATCATTACGAAATGGAAGAAAAAAGGCGAATATAGTTCTGCAAACAGTTTGGCGTTGAGTTTATGAACGAGGTAGCCCACGGCGACCCTTCCGACGTTTCCCTTACCCGGAACACCGACCACGAGAACAGGATCTCTCAGTTTCGGTCTTTCTTTAACAAAAATTTTGGTCTCCCGCATAAAAAGAATATCCCCTCCGGGGTTATTAAAGGTTTGCCTTTGCGGGTTTCACCAATACTATAAACATCTATATTTACTCTTGTAAACCTCGTTGATTACAGGCTACTACTTGGCTCATATCTTGTTTATACTTTTTTCAAAAAGACATCGTAATACCGGAGAAACACAAGTTCTGTAATGTTCTATTACTCTCTTTGTAACTTCTTTTGATTCAGCAATGTTTAATTTTAAAACATTCCTTCTTTGTGCTAAATATATTTCATCATTCCATAAAATATCAATACTAGAATATTCTGCATTTGGTGGTATAAATCCAATATATTCACAGCTTGGAAGCAATTTTTTAAGGTATCTTAATTGTTCATCGAAAATTTGATCCTTTGCTTTATCGTCTTCTAATAATTTCCATAGTCTGCTTTTAAACTGAAGATTCTGATTAACTCTTTGACAAAAATCTTTGTATTCTTCATTTGAAAAAGAGATAAAATTTTCTTTTTTTGCTTCTTCTAATATATTTTTGGGGAGAAAATCTATACCTATTTTGTTTGTTAAAAAATATACAAAATCTGGAATTCCAGAATATTTTATCCTTATTACTCCTCTTCCACTTTCTGTTGAAATTGAATTTTCTATGAAATCTGGCCAACATATAAATAAATCCGAATGAGGAAAAAAACTTAATTCTATTTTTTCCATAGAGATATAAAACATTTTTCAAATTAAATATTTTCATCACACCTCAAAATTTTCTTATAAAGGTACTTCTTGATATATGAATGATTAAGAATAGAAAAAGAGATATCCGATATTTGCTGAACATAAGATTTTTTAATAGCGGCTGCCAGCGTCTTCGGTTTCCCGTCTTTTCGACAGTACTCCCGAAATCGATGCGGGGATTCACTGCCGTGTTCGGAACGGGAACGGGTCTTGCCCCCGCTCTTTGGCCGGCAGCCAGAATATTATTTTTCCGAAATACCTTAAATACTTTGCGGTTATTCCGGGGGTACCTCCACTGCAGAACGAACATTATCTTCGCTTTTCCGGTTTTTAACCCGAAATCCCTTTCAGAAAAAAAAACGATAGCTCTCCTCTTCATCGGGGTTGCGTATTTATTATTCTTGGGGAATTCGAATCTACCGGTTCGCAGGGTTCTGTTTAACGTCGAATTACACGAAGCCGCAACTTATAGACCCCAAGCGTAAATGAATCGTCTAATCCACTGTCCGATAGGACCGAAGTGAGCGAGTCGGACGGAAAGTCATGAAGGCTCGTTAAAAGTAACTAGAAAGGTTTATTAAAAGATTTTCGCATTTTTGCAAAATTTTTCGTTCCTGTTTTGATTTCCGGTTTAAATGTGGGTCGAATTCACCGGTCCAACAATCATATCCTAGCAATCCCAGAATCTCACCATGAAGTTCGTTCGCTAAATCTTTAAGATCTTTGTGTCCGTGGTGCCGAAATATCTCCGCAAGAAGCTCCAACTCAGTTAACATTCCTGTATAATCTTTCTCAGATAGACATTTCTTTAAATTTTCTTTTATTTCTTCTACACTACAAACTTCACTAGCACATTCAAAAGAACCATCATAATTATGAAAAAGAGATTTTTCTTCAGATTCTAACTTTCTCAAAACACAATGATCAGTGAGGGGATAATAATAACCACACTTTTCGCACATGTTCATAGGAAAATTGTATGAAATTCAATTTTATAAGACTATCGTATTTCGGAAGAGAGAAGATAGAAACCATCTGTATCCACATGTTAGGAACCGTGGATGCGGTTTTTACAACATCTATAAGCTCGATGGTCTATCTACTGGATACGGCTTGCTCTGAAAGGCTTGAGGATCTTTGTTTAATTCAAAAGAATCAGCTTGGAGAAAATTTAAATACAACTTCTGGAAAAGATTATTTTGAGGTCCGGTGGCTCAGCCTGGTTAGAGCACCACGCTGATAACGTGGGGGTCGAGAGTTCAAATCTCTCCCGGACCACCATACAAGGTGAATCCATGAAAGTCAAGGATGTGATGAAAACCGATGTGAAAACTGTTTCTCCGGATATCGATATCAAAAAAGCCGCGAAATTAATGAGCGAACACGGAATAGGCTCCCTTGTTGTGGTTGAAAACGAAAGGGTCGTCGGCATTCTCACGGAAAGGGACATTCTTGAAAAGGTGGTTGCAACCGGACTCAACCCTGAAAACACGAGAGTGTCCGAAATCATGACTAAAAATGTTATCACGGTCTCCCCTGATAAAAGTCTCGAAGACGCCGCGGAAATAATGACGAAAAACAAAATCAAAAAACTTCCGGTTGTATGGAACAATCAGCTCGTCGGTATAGTCACGGCATCCGATCTGATAGCGTTTGAAGAAAAACTCGTGGAAACGCTTTCCTCGCTTTTCATTCTTAAATCACCGACGCTGGTGGGAAGCTAAAGATAGAATTTTCCGGAACTTCTCTGCTCTTCGTCCTTTCTCGAACCGGGTTTATTTGCTCTCGGTCTTCCGGTTTCGGAGTCCCGTCTGAACGTTACGCCGACATCGCTTAAAAACTCATTGAAAGCTTCCTCGACCTGCAACTGTTTTGCAAATCCTCTCTTCCCGGGTTCTCCTGAAAATAACATGGCCCTGTCGGAAATCGAATCCAGAAACATGAGATCGTGGTCTATCACCATTATCGTCTTCCCGGCATCGGCTAGGTTTCTAAGTATTCTTGCAAGCTTCATTCTCTGAACAGAATCAAGATACGCGGAAGGTTCGTCCAGGAGATATGCATCGGCTTCTTTCAGCAGACAGAGAGCCACCGCCACCCTCTGGAGCTCACCTCCTGAAAGGTTTGAAACTTCTTCGTCCATGAATTCGGTGAGGTCGAGTTCCCTCACGATTGTCTCGTCTTCGGGGAGGATATCCCTTACCGTACCCTCATAGTTTGCAGAAATGTACTGCGGTTTGTACGAAATTTTAATACCGGCCGTTTCGCCCTCGTCTGGTTTGATAACACCGGCAAGAATTTTGGCAAAGGTCGTTTTTCCCAGGGCATTTTTCCCGAAGATACCGAGTATCTCTCCTGTATACACACAACCTTCCTCGGTCTCGAGTACGAATCCGTTCATACGCTTAACGAATTTTGGAAAACTGAAGAGAATTTCGGTCGGTACTTTTCTTTCGTTTCTCGAAGGAAAGGAAACCTTTTCGTGGATAAGGATGTTTTCTTCTTTTATAAAGCCCTCCAGGAATATATTTATTCCGTTTCTGACCGAGTACGGTTTCGATACCGCGCCGAAAGCTCCCGGAACACCGTAAAATATGTGAACCCTGTCGGCCATAACGTCCATCGTTGCCAGGTCGTGTTCGACAACCATAACCGAGGAATTTGCCGCGAGCTCTCTTATTACCCTTGCAGCAGCTAGCCTCTGACCCACGTCGAGAAAGGAAGAAGGTTCGTCGAAAAAGTAAAATTCTGCTTCCCGAGAACACGCAACTGCTATCGCAACCCTCTGAAGTTCACCTCCTGAAAGTGCAGAGAGAGGTCTGTCCAGACAGTTCTTCAGCTCGAGTTTTTCTACAAGCTCCTCTGCGACCCCCTTTTCGTCGTATTCTTCAATGACCTCCGAGACTTTTTTCTTCACCCCGGAAAGAATATCCACTCTCTGAGGCTTTCTCACAACCTTAACGGGCTTTTCAAAAAATTCGGACAGGCCCAGCCCGCGGAACCTTCTTATCAGTTCTTCCCTCGGCATGGTAGGCTCGATCTCTCCCGAAAGGATTTTCAGCGCCGTGCTTTTACCGAGACCGTTTTTTCCCAGAATACCTACAACCTCACCCCTCACCGGTACGGGAAGACCGAAAAGAGCAAACGAGTTTTCGCCGAATCTGTGAACCGGTTCGTCGCCGGCCTCAGGTGTGTTTACTATTTTTATCGCTGCTCTTGGGCATTTTTTCTCACAGATACCGCATCCAACACAGAGTTCTTCGTTTATGACAGATTTGTCATCGATAACAACGCATTCTTCACCGCTTCTGTTCACGGGGCAGTAAGAAACGCACTCACCAGAACATTTATCCGGTTTGCACCGTTCACGTATTACGACCGCTAATCTCATTGAAAACACCTATTTGGAGCCCCGGGCGAGATTTGAACTCGCGACCTACACCTTACCAAGGTGTCGCTCTGCCGACTGAGCCACCGGGGCGTTAATTTTCAATTTTCGTTTTGATTTTATAAATGTTTTAAAAG
>JAADFI010000002.1 GCA_013152905.1 Microcaldota archaeon | reverse complement strand
TGAAAATCTTGTAAAGGCCTTTATCGGGGAAAGCCAGGCGAGAAACAGGTACTCGTTCTATGCAAAGGTCGCGAAAAAAGACGGCTACGAGCAGATAGCGGAAATTTTTGAAATCACGGCCGAGAACGAAAGGGAGCACGCAAAACAGATTTTTAAAATGCTTCTCGACTTGGGCAGGGAAAGTGTAACCGTGGAAGCCGAGGCACCGATCGTTTTAGGAAAAACCGAGGAAAACCTTAAAGCCGCGATAAAAGGTGAGAACTACGAGCATACCGTTATGTACCCGGAATTCGCGAAAACAGCCGAAGAGGAAGGCCTCACCGAAATAGCATCAAGGCTGAGAGCGATAGCAAAAGCCGAGGAACACCACGAGGAAAGGTTCAAAAAACTTCTTTCACTCATCGAATCCGGATTCTTTGAGAGGGATGCCGAAATAGAATGGTTCTGCAGAAAATGTGGCTACGTCCATAAAGGCAGGAGTCCGCCGGAGAAATGTCCCTCCTGCGGTCACCCAAAAGGGTACTTCCAGCGGAAGTGCGAGGAGTTTTAATGCTCTACGGAAGAAGGGAAAAACTGAAAGGTATCGAAAAGCCGATCGGGAAGTACTTTTCAAAACTAGGTCTAACACCGAATCAATGGACGGTACTTTCGATCCTCTTCTCGATTTTCTCGGCGTTTTTGCTGCTTAAATCCGAATTCCTGGCCGCCGGTGTGCTTATACTCCTAACAGGTGCGATTGACATCGTGGACGGCGCCGTGGCAAGGTACACGAAAAAATCATCGAAGAGGGGGGCTTACCTAGATACGGTAGCCGATAGAGTCTCCGAGTTCATCGTGCTTCTCGGTTTCGCGGCAGTTCCCTATCCTGTGTTTTTCCTGAAGCCCGAGATATGGATACTCCTTCTTCTCTTCGGGGGAATGATGACAACGTATGTGAAGGCCGCCGCGTACGAAAAGGGCCTCGGAAGAATAAAAGGGGGTATCCTTGAAAGGGCCGAAAGACTTTTCGCGCTTGCGTTTGCAGCGTTCCTCACCGAGTTCTCGCCTCTATACGGTATATGTCTCATTTCTCTCATCTCCGTGTTCACTCTCATTTCAGCGTTACAGAGATTCCTGATCGCATTCAGGGGCTGACCATGAAACAGGTAATACTGGTCAGAACCGATCTGAAAATGGGAAAGGGTAAAATAGCCGTTGCTGCAGCCCATGCATCGCTGGCCTCGTTCCTCAAAGCACCGGAAGACTATAAAAAAACATGGCTTGCCGAAGGGATGAAAAAAATAGTTCTCAAAGTCCGAAACGAACAAGAGCTTCTGGATTATTACAACAAATTCAGGGAGACGGGACTTCCGTGCGAGCTCATCTCGGACGCGGGTCTGACGCAGGTTCCTCCGGGTACGATCGTTTCGCTCGGCTGCGGCCCGGTACCGGATGAAAAAATAGATCCCCTGATAAAGGACCTGAAACTTCTTTAAATAAAGAAAATATAATTTTAACATGGTGGAGTCGTTCATATCGGAAAAATTTCTGGCTCCCATGTGCAGCTACTATACGCCGGAAGCAACCCTGGTGTACGCGGTCATACTCGTAGCCGCCGTCTACGGAATCTACAGATTTCTCGAACGGGTGAAAATAAAAATAGATGAAAAATTCTTTCTTGCCGTCCTTCCATTCATAATTTACGGAGGAACAACGAGGGCATTGAGGGACCATAATTTTTATCAGGGCTATCTTTTCTGCTCGCCCCTTATCTACGTGGTGATCTTTTCAATCGCCTTTTCGCTCCTAATCCTGGGTCTTTTCATTCAGAGAAAAACCGGCGTGGAATACTATAAAACCATGCTCGTGGGCGGTACGGTTCTCGTTCTTTACAACGTCACAATGATACACATCTCTAACTGGTGGGCCTTCGTTCTCATACTTTCCTTCACCTCTTTCTGGGCAGCGGTATCATTTTCGATACATAAAGTGATAGGGAAACTCAATTCAGGTATTCTTTCGGCACATATGCTCGATGCGTCCTCGAGCTTCGTTTCGGTTGCATTTTTCGGGTACTGCGAGCAACATGTCCTCACGGGCATGATCACCGGTGCGTACTGCTCGGTTCTTCCGTTTTCCATGCCCTTCGCGCCCTGGCTTATATTTCCACTTAAACTCGCGGTGATCCTTCCTGCGCTTTTACTTATAGACCGGTATTCGGAGAACAAAAACCAGGCAAACTTCCTGAAATTGATAGTTTTAATCCTGGGTCTTGCGCTGGGAACAAGAAACGCTCTAACGGTGAGCATGAGTGCAATTCACTCCGGCTGAGATCGTTTACATCGTAATATCACTCTTCGGTCTGTATTTCGCATTTTTATTTTTACTTATATTTTCCAGGGAAAAATCCCGTTTTTCGCGGTACATCGAACCGAAGAAATTTCCGTCCGTGAGTATCATAGTGCCGGCGTACAACGAGGAAGATAGCGTGGTAAAAACCCTGCAGAACCTGAAAAGACTGGAGTATCCGGGCGAAATAGAGATAATTCTTGTGGACGACGGTTCAACGGACGCCACCCCGAAGCTTGCAAAAACGGTACCAGGTGTAAAGGTTTACACCAAGCCCCGCGGCGGGAAGGCATCTGCACTAAACTTCGGTCTGAAAAAAGCCAAAGGAAGAATAATCGGAGTCGTCGACGCGGACTCGTATCCGAGAAGGGACTCGCTTGTTAAGGCCATCGGTTTTTTCCAGGACAGAAACGTGGCTGCGGTGACGACAACTATTTTAGTCAGAAACGCCAGAACTTTCATGGAAAGAATGCAGAAAATAGAATACATCCTGATCGCCTGGACGAGAAGGCTTCTGGACTCGTTCAACTCTATTTACGCAACACCCGGTCCGCTGACGCTTTACAGAAAGGACGTTCTTCTGAAGGTCGGCGGATTCGATGAAAAGAATCTCACCGAGGATATCGAAATCGCGTGGAGACTGCTCAGTAAAGGATACAGAATAAAAATGTCCATACCCTCCGTGACCTATACAAAACCGCCGAAAACGTTTTCTGGGTGGTGGAGGCAGAGACTCAGATGGAACATAGGAGGAATGCAAACCTTTTTCAAGTACGCCCGAATGTTCTTCAACAGAAACGTTCTCGGGATGTTTCTCCTTCCATTCTTCTCGATCTCGTACGTTCTTTCGCTCATCGGTGTGTCCCTCATGGGATATATAATTTTTAAAACCCTTACGTTTACACTGCCTTCGCTCATAGGTTCGCTGTCCGCGGGTGCCCAGCCAAAGCTGGATTTTCTCATCCTACCGAGCTTCACGCTTTTACTTTCGGTGATCATCGGTGTAACCGTCCTGCTCGAACTTTTCATCAATTTTACATCTATAAGGTACCAGAAAGTACGGATACGCGACCTCGTCCCCTACGTGCTGATTTATATAACGATCTTTCCATTTAATTTATTGCACAGCACATGGCGGTTCGTGAGGAGGAAATACACATGGTGAAAAAAATTTTTGCAAAGGCGTTCGTTCTCACAGCACTTGTTTTCAGCATGATCTTTCTGGTCACGTACTGGATAGAAACCCAGCGCGTCCTCGAGGTAAAGGAAATGCTTACTGAAATAGACAATCTCTGGAACGATGCAAGGCTTCTCACCGAATTTTCGGAAAGTCTCGGAAACGTTTCCTGCGAAAAACTTGTAAGAGAAAACTACGAACTCGGAGGAAGGATATACAGGGAAGGTCTGCGAATAGAAGCGTATGAAAAAGCCAACAGGCTCACACCCGAACTGCTCACCGAAAAGAAGAGATACGCGCTTCTCGACCTTCAGTTCTGGTTGAATTCGATCAAAATAAAGAAAATGTGCGATGCGGACTACGCGACCGTGATATACTTTTACTCGCAGTTCAACAAAAGTGTGGAGCAAAAAATAATGGATTCCGTACTCTGGGATTTCAAGCAGAAATGCGGCCCGAGAACGATATACATAACCTTCCCTGTGGATATGGAAATATCGAGTATAAACGCGGTTATGGAACTTTACAATATTACGAGGGTCCCTGCGGTTGTGATAAACGAGAGTGTGGTGCTCTATGGTGTGGTCAGCATACCGGAACTTGAAAAGTACGTTAACTGTACCTGGTAGCATTCTGCTTTTTTCGTTCCTTCTCTATTTCATATCCACCCAGGTTTTTCCGGTCAGATGGTGGGACGAAACGATTTACGCGAATCTCGGCTGGAACCTCTATACCGGAAGGGAGTACTCGTTCAAATACGAGTGGAGCGATGCAAATGTAGGTTGGCCGAAAGCCGGTTTCAGAGCACCGCTTCTTCCGTTCATCGTCTCGATTTTCTATTCTCTTTTCGGACCCAACGACTTTTTCCTGAATTTCATCACACCGTTTTTCGGTTCCCTCGGCGTGGGCGCACTCTACCTTCTTGTAAAAGATCTTTACAACCGGAGGGTCGCGATTTACTCTGCCTCGTTTCTCTCGGTTGTGCCGGTCTACGTGGTTTACAGCGGAAGACTTCTGACCGATGTAATTTCCGCGTCCCTGATCACGGTTTCTGTACTTTTCTTCTGGCTTGGTTTCGAGAGAAACAAACCCGTTTACAGATATCTGTGCGGCTTTTCCACGGCTCTTGCGTTCCTTGCAAGATACGTCTCTATCCTTCTCTTTGCAATTTACATTCTGTACTTTCTCGCAAGATACCGCACTATTCCGAAGACGTTCGTGACCACCATAGGAGTCTTTCTTCTCACGATTTCGCCGTGGATTTATTATGGTTTGTCTGAATACGGGAGCCCTATCGGTCCGTTGATACATGCGATAAAAGCTGCACCGCACTGGGGAGGCGTCCAGCCGTGGTACTATTATTTTTTCCTGTTTCCGCAGGTATTCTCCGTAACATTTCTTCTCGCGTTACTCGGCCTGCGACGGATAAAGTTCTCTCCGCCGAACCTTATCATACTTCTGTGGGTCTCGATAATGTTCGTGTTCGCAATTTCTCTGCAACACAAGGAAGAACGCTATCTTTTACCGATGGTCCCTGCTGTGATGGTTCTCGCCGCTCTGGGAACACAGGGAAAAAAGCACATCTTCATCCCAACAGTACTCGTGAGTTTCGTGACTTCTGCCTTTCTCCTTCACGGTTATGCATTCTCCGCCGACGAATGCCTGAAAGATGCATTGAATTTTCTGAAAGGAGTCGAGGAAAATGCAATTGTATTCACCGACCAATCACCGGTGGTTTTTCACTACACTCACAGAAAAACGAAATTCCTGCCGAAGAGTTACAGCGACATGCTTCTGAACGAGCCTGCATATTATCTTTCGATCGGATCTGACGGAAGAGATGACCTGAGAAAGAAAGCCGAAGAAACCGGCGAACTCGTTTTTTCATGCGGTGATGTGAAAATCTATTCTCTTAATAGCGCCAGAAGAAACCTGTCCGCTGCGAGGTCCAGGTCCGTGTAGTCTCTATCGACTTCAGACATATCCTTCCCGGAAAGCACCACCGTTCTGTTTTCGAGTTTCACATACGTACCGTCTGCATGGGGCGGTGTTTTCATAAAAATCGTTATCTCCTCATCCGAATTGTTTATTTCATCGGTCGAGTTGACAGGGACGGTTACTATGCATATGAGCTTCTCGGTACCCGCGAAGAAGAGGCACGGTGTAAGATTCCTTTTCAGATCATCGACTATGTAAAATTCTCCCTGCTGGAAGTGATACCGGTAGAACACCGTGAGCTTGTTCGAAAGTTCGAAGCCTGTCACCGCGTAGAACGCGTTGTATTCCCCGGGAATAAACGATATCTTTATCACTTTTACCTTCGGGTCCAGAAACATTTCTCTTATCGCGCTTTCGTTAGGATACACCGGCACCTCCCTGGCTTTCGTGAGATCCGCCCTGAAATTTCTTATCTCTCCGGCGAACATCATCTGTTTAGAACCGAGCTCGTTTCCCACACACCCGGAAACAAGAATCGCAAGCACGAGAACCGCAGCTATCCTCATTTCTCTCTCCTTAGATAAACCGTCCTCACAGGGAACGGTATTTCTATCCCTGCCTTTTTGAACTCTTTATCTATTTTACAGTTTATCGCATCCACTATATCCCATCTGTTCCTTATGTCATCTATCCAGAAAACCATTTCGAAGTTGAGCGAAAAATCACCGAATTCCTTAAACCTGACTTTTGGCTCGGGTTCCTGGAGAACTCCCTGGGTGTTCCTGAGGATTTTAAGCAGCACCTTCTTGACTTTCTGAACATCAGAACCGTACGCAACCCCTATCGGAAGTTTTATTCTCATTCTGAGGTCAGGGGCCGAAAGATTGACTATTCTCGATTTCGCAAGCTCGGAATTCGGTATCGTCACAAGTGTGTTGTCCAGTCTCCTTATCCGAACGCTTCTGAGACCAACATCTATAATTTCGCCGAATTCTCCGTTTAACTGGATTCTATCGCCTACCTTGAACGGTTTATCGAATATGAGGTATATACCGGAAAAGAAGTTCGAAAGCGTGTCCTGCAGTGCAAGGGCGATCGCAAGACCCGCTATACCCATACCGGCAAGAAGCGGTGTGACCTCTATACCGGCCTCATCTAATATAATTATCGCTCCTATGATGACAATGAAAATCTTGGCAAGTCGCTGAATGAGGGCTATCACGTCTTCTTCAACTTTTATTCTCTTTTTTCCCATCACGCGTAAAGCGTAGGCTTTTATAACGAAGTCGGAAAATTTTATGAGAAGCCATGTGCCGAAAAGTATGAGTATAGCTTTGAGTCCCAGATCGATCAGCGACGAGTATCCGGGTAGAACGAGTTTAAGCGCGTGATACAGACCGATGATTATTATACCGTAATAGACCGGCCACCTTATGGTCGAGACCACCAGATCATCTATATGCGTCCTGGTCTTCTTGGTTAGTCTCAGAAGATACCTTTCTATCACGATCGAAACGAAAAACTTCGCAAGAAGCACTGCACCGATCACGTAGCTCAGCGCTATGATGTAATTCAGATATTCGGTAAGCATAATTCTTTTTTATGGTGCGATTTATAAAATTTTTCTGTGCTGAGAATAATCTGCGTAGGTAAGCTGAAAAAAGAATGGAGACCTGTACAGGAGCATTATCTCAGAATGCTTTCCGGAGTAAGGATAGAGATAATCGAACTCAGGGAAGGGCAGAACCTCGAAAAGGAAGCCGAAGAGATAGAGAAAAGGTTGAAAGGCTCCGTTTACATTCTCGACCCGGAAGGAAGAATGTTAACCAAAAGCGACATCGAGAACTTCTTTTCGGGTCACACAACCGTGGTGATCGGAGGTAAGGAGGGTATACACGAGAGGCTCAAATCCAGTTTTGAAAAACTTTCGCTTTCCCACCTCGTTTTTTCACACCAGCTTGCGAGAATAGTACTCCTCGAGCAGATTTTCAGATTCCATGCAGCAAGAAAGGGAATCAACTACTGATAAACGCCCTGAGCTTTTTCTTCGCAGCTATTAGACTTATCAGTTTTTTGCCAAGCTCCGAGTTTTTGGACACCTTTATCTGTCCGTTTCTTCCTATCGTGGCCGAGAACAGGTAGTCGCCGTTCACGTATATATCCGCGGTGTTACCGGAAAGTTTTTTCTGGAACACAAGCACAACGTACGCTCCGGATTCTCCTATCTGAAACTTAACCTCCTTTCCAAGCGTGGTTACGGCAGGTTCGACTTCCAGCTGGATCCCTAACTTTCTTTCGAGTGAAGCGATGGTCTTTCCCTGCTTTCCTATAATTTTCGGAATGGCTTCGTTTCTTATTTTTATAACGGCCTTCTCACCGATGATATTGACCTCTGCGCCCGGATCGAATCTTCTTATTTCCTGCTTTATTCTTTCCTTTGCCAGCTCGATCACGGGATTGGTCTTTTCCTCGGTTACAGGTATTACAACGTTTTCCTCACCGTAGGTGTATATCTCGTATTCTATTTTCCCGGTTTCAAAATCCCTTACCTCGACCAGCGGTCTGGCAAGGTCGGAATCGGTCATACCGCTCGGTACGCGCACCGTTAGAGAAAGCGAGTAAACCTTTTTTATCTCACCGTCCTTTATGAAGATTATCGTGTCAACCACATGGGGAATCAGCCCCAGCTCGACCTTGCCTATGAATCTCTGGACAGCACTTATCGGATCCGTCGCGTGAATAACCCCTATCATTCCTATACCAGCGAGCCTCAGCTCGGTGAAAACGGAAAAGTCGGATGGCTTTCTTATTTCATCGAATATCGAATAATCCGGCCTCACCAGAAGAAGAATATCGGCCGTCTTCACGAAACTTCCGTTAAGAGGTCCGTACTGCGTGATTTCCCTGGGAAGCTGAAGGTCCTTGGGTGATTCAAGCGTCTTGACCACGGCCTGTTTCTCCTTCATGTAAAACTCGGCCAAACTTGCTGTGAAGGTGGATTTTCCGGAACCCGGTGGGCCGGCGACCAGTATTCCTTCTGCCTTCTCGTAAAGTCTTTTTTTGAGCCGTTCGGACAGTCTGTAGTCGTCCAACGTGAGCTTAACGGTTGGCCTGACAACCGTCACCTCGAGTCCGTCCGAGAAAGGAGGTCTCGTTATAGCTATTCTGAGATCGCGAAGCTGAACAACGGTTGCACCGTGTTCCCCGTATTCGACGAACGCGTCCTCCTCGTATCTCGATGCATCCATTATCTCCTTGATTATTCCTTCCAGTTCCTCCTTGTCCAGAGGTTTATTTCCCAGCTTCACGAGTTTCATTTTTCCGGGTACGCCTCGCTTTGCCATGGGCACGACTCCCTCTTTCAGATGAAGCGACATGGTATCTTCGGTGAGAAAATTCTCGAGTTTAAGTTTTCTCTCCCTCGGATACGGCTCGAAGTACTTGACGCCTATTCCTTCGGCTTCTGCAACAAGCGCCTGCGGAAGATCCGAGGTAACGAGGACCGCCTTTTCCTTTTTTGCCACGTCCTGGATGAGAGCATCTATCCTCCCGGATTTCGCGAGGAGGATATCCTCGTACGAGGGACGTTCGCCCACGAATTTTATTTTAAGCCTGTGCTCCTTTGCCATTTCCTTTATTTTTCTTATCTCGTCGAGACCTATGAAGCCTATCTCCTTTCCGCGCGAGGCCTGTGCCTGGAGCTCACCGATGACAATCTCGGGAAATATTATTTCTGCTCCATCCAGCTCGCCGGATTCAACGAGCTCCGTTAACTTCCCGTGTATTATTGCGGATGTATCCGGAACGACTTTTTTTATCTTTTCCTCGATTTCCCTTGGCCTGTATTTCTTCAGTATTCCCACCTCCATTAGTTTCCGGAGAAGGAGGAACCCCTTATTTTTTTGATTTTCAAATTTTAAAAGGTTTTCGGTGTCAATCGAATTATGGAGATATACACAATAGGTCATTCAACAAGGACGATAAACGAGTTTATCGATGTTCTGAAAAGCTTCGGGATAAAGAAGGTGATCGATGTCAGGCATTTTCCGTCCTCGAAAAAGTTTCCCTGGTTCTGCAGGGAAGCCCTGGAAAAAAGCCTGAAAAACGAGGGTATCGAGTACATCTGGCTGAAAGAACTCGGCGGGTACAGAAAAGGCGGGTATTCGAGCTACATGGAAACCGAGGAATACAGAAAAGGCATAGAGAAGCTTATACGCATCGCCGGTAACAGGACCGCCGTGCTCTGTGCTGAACTTCTGTGGTGGAAATGCCATCGAAGGTTCATAGCCGATACGTTGGTTTCGCTCGGAAAAAAGGTGGTGCACATCTACGATGGGAAGAGAACGGAAGAACACGAAATCGGGAAGTACTCGGATAGAAGAGTCAGGTGCGACAGAGCGAACCGTTAGCGCATCGCGTTAATCAGTTCCGTATACCCTGACGATTTCAAGGAATTCGTCCAAACCGATCGAACGCCCGTAAACGGTTATACCATCGT
>JAADFI010000001.1 GCA_013152905.1 Microcaldota archaeon | reverse complement strand
GGTGGCTCGCGGTAGATTCTTGTGAGGCCCCATGCCTTATCGGAAGTTACCTTGATATCGCTGAAACCGAATGGAGCTTCCCGGATAAATTCTATTATCACACTGTCTCCGGGTTCGACAATACCTGTGAAATTTCCTATGATACTTTCATTCGCATAGACCATGAAATTCTTCAGCTCAATTCTACCACAGTTCCAAACGGTAACGGACGTGCTGTTCGCTTTAATTATCTTAAGACACGCTTTTTCTTTCATCAAAACGCCTTCGCTTTGCTCCTCAACACCCTGCATCACTGTACTTTGGGTCTGCGAAGCCCACAGAAAGTAGAAAAAGACTGAAAAAACCGCTATCACGGTAATCATTATCAATCCAACAAGAGTTATGGTTCCTTTCATCAAAAAATATTTCTCTTCTGTCTGTTATAAATCTAACATGTACGACATAATCGGTTCGCGTGAAGGGGCCGTCGCCGTCATCGATTCGGAAGAAAAACTCGATTTCGTGTTAAAACACCATAAAAACGTTAAGTCCGTTCTTCTCAAATTATCGGGCCGCTCGGGGACATACAGAACGTATACCACAAAACTGTTATGGGGTTCCGAGAACACCGAGGTAATCCACAAGGAACACGGACTGAGATTCGCAGTTGATCCGGCGAAGGTTTATTTTTCCCCGAGGGAAGCAGCCGAAAGACAAAGAATCGCTGAACTCGTTAGAGAGGGTGAAAGAGTCCTCGTTATGTTTTCCGGTATCTCGTGTCTTGGAATAACGATTGCCGCAAGGAAAAAATGTGAGGTCGTGTGCGTTGAAATAAACCCTGTGGCACACGAATACGCGGAAAAAAACCTCTCCCTAAACAAACTCAAAGGAACAGTAAAAAATATCCTCGGCGATGCAAGAGATGTCTGTCCAGCTCTGGGAGTTTTTGACAGAATTCTCATGCCGCTCCCCGAATCGTCTTTCAACTTCATCGATACCGCCCTCAAATGCTCGAAACCGGGAACGGTAATACACATATATTCCTTTTCATCTATCAGCGACTTCTCGGATGTGAAAAAATCCGTGCCAGAAGACCTAGAAATAATCGGATGTCACCGTGTTCTGCCGTACGCACCAGGAGTATGGAAGGTCAGGCTCGATGTCTTGGTACCAGATCGAAAACGAAATGAACGCGACCCGGTGAGTAGCTCTTCACCTTAACGATGTCGACTACCCTGAATTTTTTCTCGAGAAGTGAAACGAATTCATCGATGTTTTTCTTGCGAATGACTCTGTGAAGGTGAACGACCGTGTCGGGTCCGCATATTTTGAGTGCATGATCAAGGAACTTTTCGGTTTCAAAAAGGTAACCCATTATTATCCTGTCGACCTTGGGGAGATAGTTTACAAACGTCCTGCAATCACCGGAAAACACCACGGAGTTTTTTATCCGGTTGTAAATCAGATTGTAACATAAAAATTCGACGGCCTCCGGATTTATGTCCGAAGAGTAGATTCTTTTTACCCGCGAACCCACGGGAACTGTCCAGTATCCTATTCCCGCAAAGAGATCGGCAACGGTTTCGTCCGGCCGCACCGTTTCAAGCAATCTTTTTTTCTCCCTGAGATTTCCCGCCGACCACATGAATTTTTTCACGTCCACGAAAAATCCGAATCCAAGTTCGGTGTGGAACGTAAGCGTTTTCCCGCTTCCTGCAAGAAGTCTCAGTACCGGTCTCCTCTCAGCACCGCTTATGGTTCTTACCTCGAAAACCGAATCTATCCAGGGATTTTCGCGGAGTATCATTTCGCCTGCTCTTTTTCCATCTGCTCCGGGGGAAAGTTTCACCAAAGCGATGTCCCCTATCACGTTTATTCTTCCGGTAACACCCAAACCGGGCGGAGGCCTGAGCCTCACAGATTCACCCTGTCTATTTTTATAACATCCAGCTCCCTGCACTCGGATTTTACACCGAGTATCTCGCTCACGGACGGCGATGTTCTTCCGTCATCGCCTGAAATCAGTTCTTTTATGTAAAGCCCGGCCTCTGCTTTTATTATCAATTCTGCCTTTCTCGGCGAAAGTTTTTTTACCTTTACCTGCTTTACCATTCTCTTTCTGGTGATATCGCTTCTGCGGTGAAGGACCCTGGTCGGAGTTTTCTGTTTTATTTCACCCACGAGCATCCTAAGTTTTTTCAGCTCCTTCTCGCTCACGGGTCTTTCGAAAACAACAAGAGCCCTGTAGGTTTTATCCGGTCTTGCCTCTTTAACCTTCCTCACCGTTTCCATATCAACGAATCTCAGGGATCTGACCTTCACGCTCGAACTTTTATTTATCTCTTCCGTAATTTTTTTCAGATCAAGTTTTCTCTTTTTCGGCTCTTTTATTTCGATAACAAACGGTCTCCAGCCGAGGCATCTGGCCGAGACGTCTTCCCTACCCATGCCGTGAAAACTGTGATCGACGCCTTTCGAAACTTTCATGATGGGCCGGGCTATTATCTGCTCCACCGATGTTCTGTAATGCTCCCATTTACACTGAGGAATTCCCCGGACGAGTTTTTGGTAATAACCGAAGATATAAAGTGGATTGGATTTTACTTCTATTTTCCAGTTTTCAAGGTCGAAAAGAATGACTATGTCCGGTTTCAACGTTTCACCTTTCTTGCCTGTGGTTTTCTCTATGAGTTTTCCCACTTCCCTGTTGAACTCCGCCTTGAAAGGTTCGCAGAATTCTATACCCGTTTTTTCCCACAGCTCTTCCTCTCTTTTCAACAGCTCCCTGGGCGGTCTGCAACCGACGAGAAAAGTGGAAAATTCGTATTTTTTTATTTTTTTGAGAGCTGCCCGCGAAAATCTTTCCAGGTTTTCGAATATATCGTCGCAAAGCCAGCATCTTTTTTTGGATGTTTTTATTTTCTTTGTTCTGAACTCGAAACCGATGAAATTCGATTCGTCCACGTTCTTCAGCTCGCCTGCCTCGTAAAGCATGGCGGCGAAGAATCTGAGGGCCCGACCTCTTTCCCTGTTGGTCGTTCCCGTAAGGAGCTGGGAAAACTGGCGACCCAAACAGTTATCGCACACTTTCTTTTCAAGAATCTTTCCGATTCTCTCGATCACAGCTTCCACCTCCCGAGCATTCTGAATCCCCTTCCACGGAATTTTTTGGAAAGCTTTTTTGCCTGCCTGTAGCTTTTCAGCAGCTCCCTGACGATCGACTCATCCACACCGGAACCCTTTGCGATTCTTTTAATTCTGGAAGCATCTATGATTTCCGGGTTCTCTCTTTCTTCAGGTGTCATGGATTGAATGGCGTACTGCCATTTTTTCAGCTTCTCTTCCTCCTTAGAAAAGTCAAGCTCCTTCGGAAATTTAACGAATCCCGGAAGCCTTTCAACTATGGATTTCAACGGTCCCATGGATTGAAGGGATTTTATCTGATCGTAGAAATCCGTCAGCGTGAATTTACCGCTCATGAATTTTTCCGCGCTTTCCTCGAGTTTTTCCTCTCCTACGGTTTCCTTTGCCTTTTCCAGAAGCCCTTTAAGATCACCGAATCCGAGAAGTCTGGAAACGAACGGTTCCGGTTCGAAAACTTCGATCGCATCCGGATATTCCCCTGTGCCTATGAACTTTATCGGTGCACCCGTAACAGCACAGGACGTTATGGCGCCGCCTCCTTTCGCCGTGGAGTCGAGCTTCGTGAGGAAAATACCGGTAATCCCGACGAGTTTCTCGAAACCCTCTGCCTGAATGCCCGCGGCCTGACCGAGATCGGCCGGAACGACTAAAATTATTTCATCCGGCTCGATTGTTTTCTTCAACCGCTTAAGTTCCTCGGCCAGTTCACTGTCCAGGGAGTTTCTTCCACTGGTATCAAAGATTATTATATCGTATCCCGAGAATTTTTTCAAACCTTCAGCTGCAATTTTCACCGCGTCATTTCCACCCGGAGCATAGCACGGAAGTTTCACCTTTTCCGCTATCTGACGTATCTGATCCATAGCGGCTGGTCTGTGAACGTCGCAGCCCACAAGAGCAACTTTAAAACCTTTCTTTTTGAAGAAAAGCCCGAGTTTACCTGCAGAGGTCGTTTTTCCCGAGCCGAACAAACCGACAAGCATTATTCTTCCGGGCCTGAGCTCGATCCGGCCCGTACCCATCAGGCGAACGAGTTCATCGAAAACGATTTTAATAACGTGTTCCTTCTCCGTCATTCCGGGGGCAGGTTTTTCTTCAAGCGATCTTTTCTTTATTCTCTCGCTTAGCTCGAACACGAGTTTTACATTCACATCAGCCGTAAGAAGACTTCGCTGGATATCCCTCACGAGTTCCTCAACTACCTTGGAATCGATGTAACCGCGCTTCACGATTTTTTCAACGGCCCTTCTCAAACCTTTTGAAAGAGCATCGAGCATAATATGATTAGGTGTGCCATTAAAAAACTTTTTAAAATCCGAAAGGATAATTAAAGTTCATGCAGAGGACACTCGTAATAATAAAACCTGATGCCGTTCAGCGCGGACTTATAGGTAGAATCATCTCAAGGCTCGAAGAGAAAGGTCTGAAACTGGTAGCGGCAAAGCTCGTTAAATTTTCGGATGACATCGTGAAGAAATTTTACTCGCATCTAACGGATAAACCGTTTTTTCAGGATCTGAAGCGTTTCATGACGTCGACTCCTGTACTGCTTACCGTGTGGGAGGGCCCGGAAGCTGTAAAAGTTGTGAGAAAACTCTGTGGGGTAACGAATTCAAGAGAGGCTGAACCTTCGAGTATAAGAGGTTCTTTCAGCATGAGCTCGATGTGCAACGTCGTCCATTCATCCGGAAGCCCCGAAGAAGCGGAAAGAGAGATTTCGATGTTTTTTAGCAGAGAAGAAATCATTCAATGGGAAAGAAAACTCGAGGACCTCATGCTCGCCGAGGATGAAAGGGAATAAAAAAACCGTCTACGCGCATTAAGAGATCATTGCACCTGAACTATGGTTTTTGAGCAACGAAGTGATAATCGTGTCCCAGGTCCAACGGATTTCACTGTTCTTCCTTTGTTTCCCTCGCGATATGAGCGAACGAAGGTGTCAAACAGATCCAGTCCTCATCGATGCCGGCTATATCACCGTTTATAGCAATGCACGTCTTTCTCAGTTTGTCGATAACCCTCTTAAGTTCGGAAATATCCTTGTCCTTAAGTGTTTTTATTTTAACGAGAACTATTGCTCCGTCTCTAACGGCTTTCTGTATTCTGTCCGAATCAGAGAAATCTTCGAGTCTTTCGATTTTAATGGGGATCCTCCCTCCCCCGGTTTCTACAGCATCAGTATCGAGCTCTATATAATCTCCCTCCTCAAGTTCGGTCCTGGTATCCTTGCCGAAGATGGCTCGGAGAACCATTCAATCACCTCACATTTTATTTGGTTTGTTAATATATTTAAAAGTTTTGGAAAATTCAGGTCTGTTGCATGGACTCGAGCACAGAAACTATGTTCCATATCTGTGTCCTCGTGTACATGGGAATGTTGGGATCGTTCGTTATTTCATCGAGAATTGAAACAACGGTATTTATTTTAACCGGTATTTCACCTTCGGATTTCAGCGTTTCTATACACTCTTCGCAACTTCTTCTTATATTTTTAGGAACGGTTCTGTCCTCAACTATCTGTTCGAGTAGTTCTATAACCTTTTCGAACATTCTATCACCTCCTTGAAGAAGGTTCGTTGTTATATCTGGTTTTTGTCGGTAATAAAGTTTAAATACTTGGTAAAATATTTAAAAGGGTATGAAAGTTTCGCTTGTTGAAAAGGAAAAGGACTTTGCAAAGTTTGAGATTGCGGGCGAATCCGAAACGTTAACCGTGCTCATAGCCTCGAAAAAGCCCGGTGAAATAGCTTCTGTAAGGGAGCATCCTTTCATGGAAGAACCAAAACTCGTGGTGAAATCAAAGAACCCGGTGAAAACCGTTGAGGAAGCCGTAACCGAGGTGTTAAACGACATCAAGGAGTTCAAAAAGGAGTTTTCCCGGGCTGTCAAATGATGGTCAAAAACGAAATAAGAATCGCCGGAGTGGATGACGGTCCGTTTCAGGGTGAAAAATGCCTGGTGATCGCGACCATTTTCAGAGGCGGGAATTTTCTGGACGGTTTGCTGAGCACGGAGATAACCGTAGACGGTACCGATGCAACCGAAAAAATAGGAAGAATGATAGCGAATTCCAAGTTCAAGGATCTGAGGGTGATCATGCTGGACGGCATAACGGTCGGAGGTTTCAACGTTGTTGACATCAAAGAACTGAACAGATCGACGGGTCTTCCCGTAATAGCGGTGTCCCGCAGACATCCGGATTTCAACAGGTTTTTGAAGGGTCTGGAAAATCTCGATAAAAAGGAACAGAGAATCAAGGCGGTCGAAAACGCCGGTGAACTGTACTGCACGAACAACGGGAAAACGAAGCTGTGGTTTCAAATATCCGGGATCGGGAAGACCGATGCCGAGAAAATTCTGAAAATGACGTGTGTGAGATCGAACATTCCGGAGCCGTTGAGGGTGGCTCATATAATAGCAAGCGGTATTATAAGGGGTGAAAGCGTTGGACGTGCATGAACAGTACTTCAAAGGTCCTTTTGGCTCGCTGTTTTCCCTCCTCCTCGGAATCGCCGCGGCCTTCATTATTCTGAAATTTCTCGGTATTCTTCTTCACACCGAGACACCTGTTATTTCCGTGGTTTCCTGCAGTATGTTTCCCGAGCTGAACAGAGGCGATGTGGTTATAGTTTCCGGGGCTGCGGACTACGATATAGGTGATATAATCGTTTACAGGAGCCCGAGAGTCCCGTACCCGATCATTCACAGAATAATAGATGAAAAGAACGGAAGGTTCCTGACAAAAGGCGATAACAACCCTGCACCCGACGGATGGATAGAACCCTCCGCGATCATGGGAAAAGCGATTTTCAAACTCCCCGCATTGGGCTGGCCGAAAATCCTCTTACTCAAACTCACGGGTTCACTCGACCAGCCGATTGAACTGTGCAAACCGAATTTTAACATTTCGAAGTAACTACTGGTATTCACGCCAGGTATGCGAGCACTTGGTGCACCTGAAGAATCTTGTCGGCGGCTCGTCGGCGGACCTCGTCTGCTGCATCCACCAGAACGCTTCGTTGTTCTCGCATTTAGGACACTGTGTCTTGGTTTTCGGAAGAACCTCCATCTCGGAATCGACAACCACGGTCTTTCTCCCGGTTTCGGAAGTTTTCTGAACTATTTTGAAATCCTTTTTGTCTTTTATGAACTTTCTCTTGCCGCACTTTCTGCACTCAAGAATTGCAGATTTCTTTGTCTTTTTCGGAACCATCAGGCTCCCGCATTTCTCGCAAAACTCCATGAACTCACCGAAATTGTTTTGTGAAATTTTAAAGGAGGATATATTTAAAACTTTCACCTATAATATTTTTATGGTCTGGGCAAGAACCAAACTGGTTATCCAGGACGATCTTCTGAAACCTGTAAACGTGATAGAAATTAATTTTACCGGACCGAATCCACAGAAGTTTTATCACGAAATCCCGAAACTGCTTATAAGCATTTTCAGACTTTCCGAATCGGATATACAGGAAAGAAAAATAAGCTGGGTTCAGGGAGACCCGGAAAAATTTAAGGTTCTCTGGGAAGCTTACAAGGAACTCGACGGGCTTTCGTACTATTTCATTACGGTCGAACTTTCGGGCGAAGCAAGTAAAGGAACGGGAAGGGCTAAAATCACCGTGGAAGGATTTCTGAGAACCGAATATCCGCAGGACACCATCTGGCAGAGATCGCTTTTTTACGAGGTTTTGAGAATCATATGGCACAAGACAGTCTATCACGGGAAGAGAATGGAGTATCTTGAAGAAGGTAAGAAACTTCTTGCAAGGTTCATAGAAGAACTGAAAAACATTGCCAGGGGTTCGGTGAATGAATAAAAAGAAAATTTTGTTAAAAGACGATGTTTTTTCTCCGCAGTCTGTTAAGACCATAGAATATACAGGTCCCGGACCGAGCAGACTGATAAAATCGATTCCGGGAATACTGAAGGATGTGCTCAAAATCGGTGGAAGCGGTATTTACCACACAAAGCTTTCCTGGGATGCATCCGGAAATCCGGTGTCGTTTAAATCCGAGTGGTACGCAAAGTACGGATTCGATGACAAAACCACCCTCTGGATCAAGGTCAATATTAGCGGTAAACAGGACATGAAGACAGGGAACGGTTCGGTCACAATACTTCTCACGGGATGGGTGGAAACCAAGATATCCTTTCCCGTCGTACTCTCCGCCCTCGCAGACCTTTACAGCTACGTTTTTTACTCTTCCCAGAGGAGGAAGTATTTGAAAGAGGCCCGCGTCCTGGCCGAAAGGGTCGAAGACGAAATAAGAGCGTCGTTAAATCTTATAAGGAGGGGAGGTGTATGAGCTTAGTGGATGAAATTCTGAGGAAAAAACCACCGGAGCTTCCGGAAATACCGAAGCCGTCGGAACAGGATAAGCTGGATTTGATCCTGGGAAAACTCGAAGCCATAGATGAAAGATTGAGAAGAATAGAGGAGAAGCTGGGGATTTAACTCTTCCCTTCCTCTTCTCTCACGCGTTTCTCTATTTCATCCGCTATACCGAGTTTTTCAACGAGCTCCTTGAATCTGTTTCTTATCGTTACTTCCGTGACACCGACAGCATCTGCTATTTCCCTCTGGGTCTTTCTTTCACCGCTCAGAACGGCCGCGATATAAAGAGCTGCAGCCGCCACACCTGTAGGTCCTTTACCGGACGTCACATCGTTTTTTCTCGCCTTTCTCAGAATACTTATTGCCTTTGCCTGGACCTCGTCGGAAAG
Organism: Microcaldota archaeon; assembly: GCA_013152905.1. GTDB lineage: Archaea > Aenigmatarchaeota > Aenigmatarchaeia > Aenigmatarchaeales > JAADFI01 > JAADFI01. The sequence continues at coordinate 1,591 of JAADFI010000001.1, read as the reverse complement.
ACCGAGCATGGATGCGAAACGCGGGATGAAGTCTTCCGGTGATGCCGGCAGAATTCTTATTTTTAGCTGCCTTGCAATGTATCTGTAGGTTCTTCCTATCTCACGTCGCTCTACACCGGATGCCTCGGAGATTTCTTCAAGTGTTCTCGGTGTACCGAGCTCGCGGCAAACCGCATAAAGCAGCGCCGCGATAACGGATTCCATGCTTCTTCCACGAACGAGACCGTAATCAACCGCCTGCTCGTACTTTTTCGCAACTCCCTCGTGAACGCTTTTAGGCAGACCGAGATACGAAACCAGCCTCTGAAGTTCCGAGAGCGCGAAGGATAGATTTCTGTCCTTGGATTCAACAAGTCTCTTCTGCCATTTTCCGAGCCTGTAATACTGGGCTCTTTTCGATGGTGCTACCTTGAAAAGCTCACCTGAACCCTTTCCTATTTCTGTGGTGAGCCCCTTGTCGTGTTTTGTATACGTCAGCGGTGCCCCGGTTCGCGCCCTCCTGCTTCTCTGTTCATCGTCGAAAGCCCTCCATTCCTGGGAAACATCGATAATTGATTCCTCGAGAATGAGACCGCACTTGGCGCATATCCTCTCGCCACGGGATCTGTCCTCATGAAAATAAGTCGAGCCGCATTCCGGACAGCAGAGCTTTTTGTCCTTTTCCTTTACCATCAGCCCACCAGAAACAGGATTTTATCACGGTTAAGTGAAAATATCACCGCAAACATGCTTAAAATATTAATTCACTCTGTTTATAAAGATTTCGGTCAACCCGCATCGCACTGTCCATCTGAATTTCAAACTTTTTCTTTCCTTAAAATTTTTAAAATAAAGAAACCAAAAATTAAATGGGGTTGAAAATGAGTGGTGGAAAGCTTCATAAAGAACCGTAAAAATCCTTCTAATTCTGATTATACAATAATTCAAATTCCAAGAAAATCTAACTTGGCTTATTACTCATTAGCGTCTCTTAAAAGAGCTGGATATCTTAACTGGGACGATAAATTCGGGAGACGCTACATTTATTCCGGTGACGGGTATATTATTCAGCAGGTAAGAGAGGAGGATGTCGCAAGAAATCTACTCGAAAACTATGCTGATATTGGTATTACATACCAGTCGTATTATACCGAATCCACAGGAAAATGGCCGGAGTCAGGCACCGAATTTGACAACCTCGATGTTGTGGAAAAACTAAAATTTTGCCCACAGATAATTTCACCTGTAACACTTGTTCCCTCGAATAAATACGAGGAGAAGGTTCTCATACAACCTAAGATTAAACGAACCGCAGATTTGTTTTTCGACATTGACTATGAAAAGTACTATCTGCATTCCGTACCGTCCGGTTTGAAACTAGGTATAGGTTTTCTTGGTCTTCTGCGCATTTCTCCGTTAAAAGAAGAAGATTTTAAAGGCAGTATAGGAGAAAATGGCTATCCCTACGAAAGACTAAAAAAATATGATATAGTTGCAACTTCTAAGATAAAGATAAAGAATGAGGAACTTGAATTGAAGCCTCTTTACGATTTTCCTATTCTTATTAAAAACAAAAACTCAGAAAAAGATAATTTAAATGAAATAATTAGAA